>NZ_JARVRU010000129.1:0-12213 GCF_030209535.1 Lysinibacillus sp. fls2-241-R2A-57 | reverse complement strand
GTAGTGTTAACGTAGCGACAGCAACAAATGGTTTTGACTGAGCGAAAGCGTAGTGCTAGCGTAGCGACAGCAACAATGTAAGCGAAGAAAGCGGTTTGACGCTTGCTCACACGAACGCGAGGCATGAAACAGAATCACACTCATTTAAAGTGCTGCAACTATCACAAAGATTTCCTTGACCTTTTTTTCTTCAAGTTTTTCAACAACATGAAGAGGCTGGGACATAAGTATATTTTCAAAGTAAAATTAAAAAAATTTACCTCAGAAAAGCGCGAGAAATCAACGTTTCTAAAATTGATTTCTCATGCTTTTTTAGGTTTTGATCAGTTATGTCCCAGCCTATTAGATACATAGTGAAATCAGTCACTCCTTGTTTCGTTAGAGGTTATATAATGTTCATCTAAAAACTACAATAGATAAAAAGCATTTGTGTAGACATTCTTTCTTAAATGAGGTGTACATGATGTCCAATGATTTGATAGTCGAGGTTCAGCCTAAGGTAAATCGAGGACGCAAAGCATGGTTTATTGTAGTATTGCTTTTATTGGTAGCTACTTGTATGCTTGTTTTTTATTTTTTGTTTAATAAGGATTTGAATTTTGAAGCCTACAAAACAGTTGTTGGTAAAACTACTGAAAATAGCCTCGGACGTTTAACGTTAAATGAAATAATAATTGACGATAATCAGATACTATTGAATGCTACCTATAAACCAGTAAAGGACTTAAATTTCGATGATCAACTTTTTTTCGTTCCACAGGTTTTTGTGAATGGTCAAGAATTAACAGTTAGAAATGGAGGACAGTCCATCGCGCAATCCGATAAAACTTTTACAATCTATAGTAGTGTGAAATTAAGCGAATTACCAAAGGATAAAATATTAAATTTAGATATTCGCTATAACGACTGGAACGGAGAAAAAAAGATTGACGAGCCGTGGGAATTTCAAGTGGAAGCTTCACAAAAGCAATTACAAGAAGATAGAAAGGTCTTCTCTGTTGAGAAAAAAGTAAAGCTGTTAGATGGTCAGGAGATAACGATAGAAAAGGTTGTTTCTACACCAATTTCAACAACGATTTACTTTCAATCCGAGAATAGCCTTTTAAATGAAGCGATACATTTAAAAATCCAATCAGCATCAGGGGAATCTTGGCACTTTAATTCTGCTTATCCTTTAAATGTAGATTATACGAAGTGGGGTGTTCGCCTCGATACAGTATATTTAACGGAGGAGTACTATAGGCTAATTTCTCTTGCTGCAGATGGAAGTGAGCTTGGTTCAGCAGTTGAAATTGAAGAAAAATAACTATATTTTACCGTGATTTTAACTACATTCAGCGTCAGCGATAGAAGATTCCCATTTCTTAAGGTGATGAAATGAATGTAGGTGTGGTTCCTTTTTAGAGGGAGGCGAATGGATTTGGAGTAGAGCTCGTACAATTCAAAATCCAGACGCATTGTTTGTTGTAGCGAAAGCGAAGCGACAGCAACAAATGTTTTCTGTGCGAAAGCGAAGCGACAGCAACAAATGTTTTCTGTAGCGAAAGTGAAGCGTCAGCTACAATTACGCAAATGCGAAATTAATTAAAAAACTTTACAATATCTTAATCCCAAAGGATGGTTAGCCCACGTAATATGAATATAAATGATATGGAAAGTGGTTGAAGATATTGCGAAGGTTATGGGAAATTTTTTTAGTTTCGCTTAAATTAGGTTGTACTTCCTTTGGGGGTCCCACTGCACATTTAGGGTATTTTCAAAATGAATATGTTCAAAAGCGTAAATGGTTATCTGACAATGACTACAGTCAGCTTGTAGCACTCAGTCAATTTTTGCCGGGACCAGCATCGAGCCAGGTAGGGATGGGTATTGGCTTATTAAGAGGCGGATTGTTTGGAAGTATTGTGTCATTTCTTGGTTTTACATTACCATCAGTTTTGCTGCTTATGGCATTTGCCTATTTTTCTACACAAACTGAGATGGAGATGGGCTGGGTTCATGGCTTAAAATTAGTGGCGGTTGCGATTGTTGCACAAGCTATTTTTGATATGTCAAAAAAATTAATCCCTAGTATTCGCCATTTTATAATTGCTTTATTAGCACTTGTAGTAGTGCTTCTATGGATTCATCCACTTGCACAGGTAACTGCTATTATCGTTGCTTCGGTCATAGGTTATCAATTTTTTAAGAAGACCGATGAAAGAGAGGACTTAAAAGAAACGATTGTGCCGATTTCAAAAATGACCGGTGTATGTTTTTTAGTGCTGTTTGTTCTATTACTTATTGGTTTACCAGTCGCAAGCCCATTTATTCAAAATGAATGGTTTACGATAATTGAAAAGTTTTATCTATCAGGTGCATTAGTCTTTGGTGGAGGTCATGTGGTGTTGCCTTTACTTGAGGCACAGTTTGTCCAAAGTGGATTAATGAGTTCTTCAGATTTTTTAGCAGGCTACGGAATGACACAGGCGGTCCCTGGTCCATTATTTACGTTTGCCTCCTATATAGGTCTGGTTATTGCCGGAGTACCAGGAGCCATCATAGCTACTGTAGCCATTTTTTTACCGGCCTTTTTACTGATAGTTGGGGCGATGCCTTTTTGGATTGCTCTTAACCGTATCGCAGGATTAAGAGGAGTGGTGGCTGGAGCAAATGCTGCGGTAGTTGGGATTTTAGCTGCTGCTTTTATCCATCCTATTGTTACGCAGACAATTCAAAATGGACTAGACATAGTGATTGCGGTTGTTTTTTTATGGTGCTTGATACGTTGGAAAATTCAACCTTATGTGCTTGTGTTAGTTGGTGTTTGTATAGGAATTGTATGTTATTAAGTACACAAAAAAATCAAAACCGCGTATTATGGTTTTGATTTTTTTGTGTGAAATGAATTGAATTATATAAACTCTTCTTTTCGAATGGCTAGTTTCTTAATATGATATTGCAGAGTTTGACGAGAAATAATGAATTGTTAATCAGCGGCTGAAATATTTCAGCTACAATGCTGTAATGCGCCATCTTTGATAACAACGACAATATCTGGTGTAACATTTTCGATGTCATCTACCGAGTTCAAAGTGCAAGGCAGTAGTGTTAGTGCTGAAGCTGATTAATTAGTGCTAATAACCGTTCCTTAGAAAGTTTAAGAGATTTCATCAACTCAGGAAATTTACGTTCAGCTAGCAGAAATGACCCTTTTTGAATAAACTGTTGTAGATCATAATCATCCTCTTCGATTTGCAGTAAAAGACATTCTTGTAGATGTCGCGCAGCAAGTGGCTCGACGCTCTCCTGCAGGAAGCCTTGCTCTGCGCGAAAGCGAAGCGTCAGCGACAAAGTGAGTAGACTGTAGCGGAAATCAGAGCCTTCTAATTAATTGTGGATAAAAATGGCTAAGTAACACACCTGGTAGTTATTTTTACTAGTTGGATTCATGGCGTTCCCTGCCTCGATTGTTTATAATGAGGAAATGGAAAAAGACTAATGAGAAAGAAGGGATAGCTATGGCACGAGGTGTTTACATTCATATTCCTTTTTGTCATCAAATTTGCAACTATTGCGACTTCAATAAATTTTATTTCAAAAATCAACCAGTTGATGAATATATAGAAGTGCTTGGCAAGGAGATGGAGCTTGCTACAAAAAAATATCCCGAGAGTTTTAAACAAATTGAAACGATATTTCTTGGCGGTGGTACACCAACAGCTTTATCACCTCAACAATTAGAGAAGCTTCTTGAGCTTATTCGTACGTATATTCCGATGAGCAGTGTGACAGAATTTACATCAGAGGCTAATCCAGACGAGCTGTCAGAAGCGAAAATGCGGGCATTGTTTGATGGTGGTGTAAATCGCTTAAGTATGGGTGTGCAATCCTTTAATCAAGAGTTGTTAAAGAAAATTGGTCGTACACATAGTAACGATCACGTTTATGAAACAATTTCTATGGCGAAAAAGGTAGGTTTCAGAAATATAAGTCTAGATTTAATGTATGGTTTACCGGGGCAGACGATGGCACAATGGAAGGACTCCTTAGAAAAAGCGTTTGCGCTTGATTTACCACATTTTTCAGCGTATTCACTAATCGTGGAGCCAAAAACTATTTTTTATAATCAATACACAAAAGGTAAGCTACATTTACCAACTGAAGATCTTGAAGCAGATATGTATGATGTGCTGATGGACCAGATGGAGGCACATGGACTTCAACAATACGAAATTAGCAACTTTGCACAATCTGGTTTCAGTTCTAAACATAATAAAATATACTGGGAAAACGATGAATACGCAGGCTTTGGTGCCGGGGCTCATGGATATCTAGCAGGTGTGCGTTATTCAAATCACGGACCGTTGAAAAAGTATATGGATACCGTGAATGCAGGGGTACTACCAATTGTATATGAACATGTTGTAACAGAGAATGAAAAACGAGAAGAGCAAATGTTTTTAGGTCTGCGTAAAACAGAAGGAATTACACACACTATATATGAAGAGAAATTTAAAGAATCGATACATGTACGTTACCGACATGTCATCGAAAAACTAGTTTCAGAAGATCTTTTGGAATATGATACTAATGGAATTCGTCTTACCCGAAAAGGTCGTTTTGTAGGTAATGAAGTATTTCAACAATTTTTACTAGAAGATTGAGCGATATCGTTGACATAAAATGTGGGATTTGATAACTTATTAATAGTATTAGCACTCCTCTTAGCTGAGTGCTAACAGAGGTGATAATCATGCTAACAAATCGGCAATTACAAATATTGCAAGCCATTGTAGACGACTTCATTATGTTTGCACAGCCGGTAGGTTCTCGCCAAATCTCCAAAAAGCAAGAGATTACATTTAGTCCAGCCACAATTCGAAATGAAATGGCGGATTTAGAGGAATTAGGCTTCTTAGAAAAAACGCACACTTCCTCTGGTCGAGTGCCTTCGGAAAAGGGTTATAGATTTTATGTGGATCATTTGTTGAACCCACAGGGCATTAATTCAAGGGACATTCAGCAAATTCAATCAATTTTCAACGATCGTTTAGTAGAAGTAGAGCATATAATTCGAAAGTCAGCCAATATATTATCAGAGCTGACATCGTATACATCGATTCTTTTAGGACCTGATGTTCAAAGACATCGTGTTAAACGATTTTCAATTGTGCCACTCTCTAGCGATACAGCAGTTGCGATAATCGTAACGAATAACGGACATGTTGAAAATAGGATGTTTAGTTTACCTCCTAATTTTACCGCTTCTGATTTAGAGAAAATGGTTAATATCTTAAATGAACGCCTAGTTGGTGTTTCATTAGAGGATATTCATAAAAAACTCGAAGCTGAAGTGCTAGCAGTATTACAGCAGCATGTTCGATCAGCGGATGATTTTATTCACGCTCTCGTTACAGCGACGATGCATAATTCAGAAAGTAAAATTTTCTATGGTGGTAAAACAAATATGTTCAACCAACCGGAATTCCACGATTTAAATAAAGTCCGTATGATTTTGGACTTAATGGAAACGACTAGCCAAGTTCAGTCGCTCTTCCATCCTAATGAATCGGGCATTCAAATTCGTATAGGCTCAGAAAATAAACAGTTAGAAATGGAAAACTGTAGTGTCATTACGACCACTTATTCTATTGGTGAAGATCAACAAGGAGCTATAGCAATTATTGGCCCTACACGTATGGATTATAAACGTGTTGTTGCTTTACTAGACGTAATACGGATGGATTTAACACAAGCCTTTACGAAGAATCGTAGTGATTGATAATGAGGAGGATTTAAGTGACGGAAACAACTGAAAACAAAGACCTTGTACAAGAAGAAAAGGATGTACAAGCTGAAAATGCAGTAGAAGTAGAAGCAACAGAAGTTAAAGAAGAACAACAAGCTGAATTAACAATCGAAGAACAGTACGAAGCAAAGCTAGCTGAGTTACAAGCAAAGCTAGCCGACGAGGAAAATCGTCATCTACGCTTACGAGCTGACTTCGATAATATACGCCGTCGCAATCAACTTGATCGTGAGGCTGCTGAAAAGTACCGTGCGCAGAGCTTACTCTCAGATTTACTGCCAGTAATCGATAATTTTGAGCGTGCTTTACAAGTTGAAGCGACTTCAGAAGAAACTGCTTCTATCGTAAAAGGTATCGAAATGGTGTACCGCTCCCTACTAGAAGCGACTGAGAAGGAAGGCTTACAAATTATTAAAGCAGAAGGTGAGCAGTTTGATCCAAATGTTCACCAAGCTGTCATGCAAGAGCAAGATAGTGAAAAAGAAACGGGTGTTGTCGTACGCGAGCTTCAAAAAGGCTATATGTTAAAGGATCGTGTATTACGCCCAACAATGGTATCAGTAAACGAATAGTCATAGCACTATTTAGTCAATTACATTTAGTAGAAAACGCATCTTTGCGTTTAAATAGGAGGAAATTTTAATGAGCAAAATTATTGGTATTGACTTAGGAACAACAAACTCTTGTGTTTCTGTACTTGAAGGTGGAGAACCAAAAGTAATTCCAAATCCAGAAGGAAACCGTACAACACCATCTGTTGTTGCGTTTAAAAATGGCGAACGTCAAGTTGGTGAAGTAGCAAAACGTCAATCAGTAACAAATCCTAACACAATTATTTCTATTAAATCTAAAATGGGTACATCTGAAAAAGTTAAAGTGGAAGATAAAGAATATACGCCACAAGAAGTATCTGCAATGATTCTACAATACTTAAAAGGTTATGCTGAAGACTACTTAGGTGAAAAAGTAACAAAAGCAGTTATTACAGTTCCTGCATACTTCAATGACGCTCAACGTCAAGCTACAAAAGATGCTGGTAAAATCGCTGGTCTAGAAGTAGAGCGTATTATCAACGAACCAACAGCTGCTGCACTTGCTTATGGTTTAGACAAACAAGATCAAGATCAAAAAGTATTAGTATTTGACCTTGGTGGTGGTACATTTGACGTATCTATTCTTGAATTAGGTGACGGTGTATTCGAAGTATTAGCAACAGCTGGTGATAACAAACTAGGTGGAGACGATTTCGACGATGCTATCATCGAGTACCTTGTAGCAGAATTCAAAAAAGAAAACGGCATTGACCTTGCTAAAGATAAAATGGCTATGCAACGTCTAAAAGATGCAGCTGAAAAAGCGAAAAAAGACTTATCAGGTGTAACATCTACTCAAATTTCTTTACCATTCATCACTGCTGGTGAAGCGGGTCCATTACACTTAGAAATTTCTTTAACTCGTGCTAAATTTGACGAAATTACATTACCGTTAGTAAACCGTACAGTAGGTCCAGTACGTCAAGCATTATCTGATGCAGGTCTATCAACATCTGAAATTGACCAAGTAATCTTAGTTGGTGGTTCTACTCGTATTCCAGCTGTACAAGAAGCTGTACGTAAAGAAACTGCTAAAGAACCACACCGCGGCGTAAACCCTGACGAAGTAGTAGCAATGGGTGCTGCTGTTCAAGGTGGCGTATTAACTGGTGATGTAAAAGACGTAGTTCTACTAGACGTAACTCCACTTTCATTAGGTATTGAAACTATGGGTGGCGTATTCACAAAATTAATTGACCGTAACACTACGATCCCAACATCTAAATCACAAGTATTCTCAACTGCAGCTGACAACCAACCAGCAGTAGATATTCACGTATTACAAGGTGAACGTTCAATGGCAGCAGACAACAAAACATTAGGTCGCTTCCAATTAGCAGATATTCCACCAGCACCACGTGGTGTACCACAAATCGAAGTAACATTCGATATTGATAAAAATGGTATCGTATCTGTTAAAGCGAAAGACCTTGGTACAAACAAAGAACAAACAATTGTTATCCAATCTGATTCTGGTTTATCAGAGGAAGATATTGAACGCATGGTAAAAGATGCTGAAGCAAATGCTGATGCAGATGCTAAACGTAAAGAAGAAGCAGATGTTCGCAACGAAGCAGACCAATTAGTGTTCCAAGTTGACAAAACAATTGCTGACTTAGGTGAACAAATTACAGAAGATGAGAAAAAATCTGTTGAAGATGCTCGTGATGAACTGAAAAAAGCGCTTGAAGCTGGCGAACTAGAAGGCATTAAATCTGCTAAAGAAAAATTAGAAGGCGTATTACAGCCGCTAGTAATGAAAGTATATGAACAAGCTGCAGCAGCTGCTCAAGCAGCTCAAGGTGGCGAAGCGGGTACAGATGCGGGCGCTGGTAAAAAAGACGACGGTATCGTAGACGCTGACTTTGAAGAAGTAAAAGAAGATAAATAATAGTAAGTAACATAGTTAAGTGAAAAAGCCAAAGACCGCTTGCGGCTTTGGCTTTTCTCTTTATTTTTTGCTATATCCTACGCACATATAATCATCTAGTTGCATAGGTTATCTGCGAGAAAAGTGAAAAAACATGTGGTGCAACAATTTTAATGAATAATTAATAATAAAATAGAGGCAGTTTTTTTAACTGCGTGATACAATAGATTTTATGCAAAAAGAGCGGAGTGTGAATCATGGAGAAACGCGATTATTACGAGGTGCTTGGTTTAACGAAATCGGCTTCTAAAGATGAAATTAAAAAAGCATACCGTAAATTATCTAAGCAATACCATCCTGATCTAAATAAAGAGCCAGGTGCAGATGAAAAATTCAAAGAAATCGCTGAAGCTTATGAAGTATTAAGTGACGATCAAAAAAAAGCGCGCTATGATCAATTTGGCCACGAGGATCCAAATGCAGGCTTTGGTGGTGGCTTTGGAGGCGGCGGCGGTTTTGGCGGCTTCGAGGATATTTTCAGTTCGTTCTTTGGTGGTGGCGGTCGTCGACAAGACCCGAATGCACCACGCAAAGGTGATGACTTACAATATCGTATGAATATTAAATTTGAGGAAGCGATTTTCGGAAAAGAAACAGAAATCGAAATCCCTAAAGATGAAGTATGTGATACTTGCCACGGTTCTGGGGCAAAACCAGGTACTAATCCTGAAACATGTTCTACATGTAAAGGTGCTGGTCAAGTAAATCAAGCAGTGGATACACCATTCGGACGTATGATGAATCGTCGTGCTTGTTCAACATGTCAGGGTACAGGTAAAATCATTAAAGAAAAATGTTCAACATGTCGTGGCGAAGGAAAAGTTCAACAACGTAAGAAAATCAAAGTAACGATTCCAGCAGGTGTTGATGATGGTCAGCAAATTCGTGTGTCTGGTCAAGGTGAACCAGGTATAAATGGAGGACCAGCAGGAGATTTATATATTATGTTCCGCGTTCAAGGACACAAAGAGTTTGAACGTGATGGCGATGATATTTATTTCGAACTGAAACTGACATTCCCACAAGCAGCTCTTGGCGATGAAATTGAAGTTCCGACTGTTCATGGGAAAGTGAAATTACGTATTCCAGCGGGTACACAGTCTGGTGCGCAATTCCGTCTAAAAGACAAAGGTGTCAAAAATGTACATGGCTATGGCACAGGGAATCAATATGTAACAGTAAAAGTTGTAACGCCAGAAAAATTGACAGAAAGACAAAAACAAATACTACGTGAATTTGCGGAAATTAGTGGTGATATTCCTGAAGAGCAAGGAAGCTCACTATTCGATAAAATTAAGAAAAAATTCCAAGGTGAATAATTAGAGGAGCTGAAGAGCTACGTGAAGTGGTCAGAATTATCCATTCATACAAAAAATGAAGCGGTAGAAGCAATTTCGAATATTTTGCATGAAGCAGGAGCAAGTGGTGTTGTTATTGAGGATTCAGCTGAATTTGCTAAGCCACGTGAAGATCAGTATGGTGAAATATATGCGCTAAATGAAGCGGATTTTCCGAAAGATGGAGTTATTGTTAAGGCTTACTTATCGGAGTCTAGTTTTTTAAATGAAACAGTCGAAGAAATTAAGGCGGCTATAACAAATTTAACGAATTTCAACATCGATATTGGTGAAAATGTTGTATCGATTGTAGAAGTAAACGAGGAAGATTGGGCAACAGCATGGAAGCAATACTATCATCCTGTAAAAATTTCTGAACGCTTTACAATTGTACCAACATGGGAAGAATATACACCAGTATCAACAGATGAATTAATAATTGAATTAGATCCTGGTATGGCCTTTGGTACAGGAACACACCCAACAACTGTTATGTGCTTACAAGGGCTTGAGAAGGCTGTAAAAGAGGGAGACTTGGTTATCGATATTGGAACGGGGTCAGGTGTTCTTTCAATCGGTGCAGCCTTACTAGGAGCTAAGAGCGTACATGCGCTTGATTTAGATGAAGTAGCTGTACGTTCAGCACAAGAAAACGTTACGTTAAACAAAGTTGATGATACAGTATCTGTTTTTCATGGAAACCTGTTAGATACAGTAAAGGAACCAGCTGATGTCGTTGTAGCCAATATTTTAGCTGAAATTATTATGTCCTTTACTGACGATGCATTTTCAATTGTCAAACCGGGTGGATTATATGTCACTTCAGGCATTATCGGCGCAAAACGTGATGATGTAAAAGCAGCACTAGAAGCTTCAGGCTTTGTGATCGAAGAAGTATTACTAATGGAAGATTGGGTAGCTATCATTGCCCGACGTCCACAATAAGTTGACTGAGGAAGCGCCAAATCGTGAGCCGAGTGCTTGTGATTTGGCGTTTTCTCTTCTTGTTATAAAGGAGTGTCTAACATGCAACGTTATTTTATTGAGACGACCATAGAGGAAGCACGTATTAGCGGAGAGGATGCACGACATATTGAACGAGTAATGCGTATGAAAGAGGGCGACAAAATCGTTGTTGTTGCACAAAATATCGCCCATATTTGTACAATTACAGCTTTTGAAGAAGATGAGGTACTTGTCCAATCTACAGGACAGACAATTCCTTCTCCAGAGTTACCTGTTCATGTAACCGTGGCATGTGGTTTGCCGAAGGGCGATAAACTAGAGCTTATTACACAAAAGGCAACAGAGCTTGGAATGTTTGCCCTATTGCCGTTTGAAGCGGAGCGTTCCATCGTTAAATGGGATCAGAAGAAAGGTGCGAAAAAGCAAGAGCGCTTGCAAAAAATTGCAAAAGAAGCAGCTGAACAAGCCCATCGTACACATATCCCAGAAATTCATGAACCAATCTCTTTTAAACAGCTAGTAAAACACACGGGCAATTTCGACGTCGTTTTTATAGCAGATGAAGAGGATGCAAAAGCAGAAAAACGCACAAGGTTTGCGGAGAAGCTAAAAAACGCGTATGACAAAAAGTCGAAATCAATACTAATTATCTTTGGTCCAGAAGGCGGCATCGCACGAAAAGAAGCAGATGCCCTGCTTCAAGCCGGTGCCCAAACTATGTCTTTAGGACCCCGAATTTTACGAGCAGAAACAGCGCCGCTTTATGCACTGTCTGCAATATCTTATGAATTTGAATGAAAGAGATGTTTAGCCTTGTCAAAAGTGGCTTTCACATCTAGCGGTGCATGAGTAAACGTCATTATGATTGCGTATAAATTCAGTCGTTGTAAGGTTTGAAGACCACACAAGAGCCGATTCAAAAAACTTTGAATCGGCTCAATTACATTATAGGCCTGTTTGTTAATAACAAGTGTAATTAGTGAACGTAGAATAGATTCATATTTCAATAATCTATATGAGGAAAATTTAAATGATGTTTAATATAAATGTCTAGGAGAATTAGGGCATGGGGGTGTTGGATGAAGAAGGTTCATTTATGGCATCATTTCAAAAATGAAAATTACTGGTATGGTGTTACGAACCTGGCCTATGATTTTCTCATGGGTACCTTTAAAAACCAAAAGGATGTTGACCAAAGTAAAAACTGCTAAAAATCTAGAGAAACGTGGCGACTAGAAAATAGAATTAAAAAAATAATCCATTGTCTCTCCCTGAGAAATGTCGAATGAACTTTATACCTTCAACATTTCTTTGAGAGTGGTAGCGACTGCTGACCAAGATAGCTTAATTGCCGTCTTGGTCTATTATCATTTCATTTAATACTTGTTTACGCCCCAATATCAATTCCATAAACGCCTCTAAATCTTACTCTAAAGCATGATTTTTGATAAAGTTGAGTGCTCTAGATCGTGCAGTAGAGGAACGAAGGCTAAAAACATCACGTCCTGTGATAACGCCTTCGGGACCAACATCCTGCTGTTGCTTCGCTTTCGCACAGATGAGACCCTGTTGCTGTCGCTTCGCTTTCGCACAGAC
>NZ_JARVRU010000227.1:0-12253 GCF_030209535.1 Lysinibacillus sp. fls2-241-R2A-57 | reverse complement strand
GATAGAAGAGCAAGAGCGACGGATAAAAGCCAAAGTGACGACGGATAGAAGAGCCAAAGCGACGGATAGAAGAGTCAAAATGACGGATAAAAGAGTAAGAGTGACGGATAGAAAAGCCGAACAGAAGGATTCCTCTTCAATCCCATCATAGAATGCAAAACCTTTTTAATAAAAAACAAAAGAATCTGCTTGCTCTCATAGGAAAGCAACAGATTCTTTTAGTTTCGTCTGTTAAAGTTTAAATTGTTGTAGTAAAGACTGCAGTTGCTGGGCGTTGTTGCTTAATTCTTCTGCTACTTCATTAACTTGCTGCATGGTTGCTGCTTGCTCATCTACTGCTTCAGCGATGATTTTTGCATTTCCCGCTGAAACGCTCGCGCCATTTGCAATTTCTGTTACAGAGGCAGCGACTTCTTCAGCACTTGCTGAAATCTGTTCTGAAGTGGCTGAAATATCTTCAATTTGATCGGTAAATGTTTGAACAGATTCTGTAATGGAATAGAATGCATCCCCTGCTTCGTGAATTTTCGCTACACCATCC
The DNA here is from genome assembly GCF_030209535.1 of Lysinibacillus sp. fls2-241-R2A-57. Lineage (NCBI taxonomy): Bacteria > Bacillati > Bacillota > Bacilli > Caryophanales > Bacillaceae > Lysinibacillus > Lysinibacillus sp. fls2-241-R2A-57. The sequence goes on along the minus strand of NZ_JARVRU010000227.1, from coordinate 11,712 downwards.
TGTACAGATGCTAATCCTGCGTCAACAGCAGCTGCTACATTGCGTGTATCCGTTTGAATTTCATTTGTGAGGGCGACAATTTGACCGGCAGATTGATGTGATTCCTCTGCAAGCTTTCGTACCTCATCTGCTACTACCGCGAAGCCTTTCCCGTGCTCACCAGCTCGTGCTGCTTCGATGGCAGCATTCAGTGCTAGTAAATTTGTTTGTTCAGTAATCGTAGTAATCACTTTTGTAATTTGTCCAATTTCTTCAGATTGCTTACTTAGCTTCTGCGTTAAATCGGCAATTTGAGTAGTAGTCTCAGAAATGGTATCCATCTGTTCTTTAGCCGTTGTAATCGTTTTGCCTCCTGTATGGGCAAGTTGTGTCATATTCATGGCACTGTGATGCAAAGTTTGTGTAGCTTCAGCAATTCGTTGTACACCAGTAGCTGTTTCATCCATAGCTATCGCACTTTGCTGAGAGACACTAGCAGCCGAAGATAAATGATTTGTCGTATCTTGTACACGATGAGCAATGTCATTTGAAGTTGCTGTCACTTCTTCTGTGCTTGCGGAAAGTTCTTCAGACGCAGCAGATAAATGTGTAGCGTTGTCCTGAACATTTTTTATTAATACAGATAAGTTTTGTTTTAATTTATTAACTGCTACTGCAAGTGTACCAATTTCATCTTTAGAGTTATGTTCAAGTTGAGCAATCGTTAAATCGCCTTTTGCTAATGTATCGGCTGCGTCAATCACTTTAAGAAGCGGTTGTGTGATGTAGCTTTTTACAAAATACATAAAATATAAACCAACAATCGCACTTAAAATAAGTATGACAATAGAAATAATAATAGCTCGTGTAACTGTTTTGACAACACTTGTTTTAACTTTTGCAATCTGTTTATCATGATAATCTAATAAATCACTAGTTAGAAAGTAAATTTCGTCACTGCTTTTTGAAACTTCTTTATTTATGTATGACAATGCTAAGTCTGTATTTCCATTATTGAATGCTTGTACAGCTTTATCAGAGCTTGTAAGTAAATCTTTCTGTAATTCAGTTACTTGCTGCATAATATTTTTTGTGTAATCGGAACGAACAATGCCTGAAAGTTCCTTAATCGTTTCGGGCAATACTTTATTATAATGATCTAAAGTTTCTTTTGTCTCTTCATCCTTATTACTTAGAATATAAGCGTTTAAAAATAGCCCTTGTGAGGCAAGCTCCTGTTGTATTTTCTCTGTTAATCGGATTTGCACGATTCTGTGATCAAGTACCTCTATTATATCTCCCTCAACCGACTTGAATTGTATTAATGAAATAATACTTGATACTAAAAGTAAACAAGTGAGTGAGATAAAGCCGATATTTAGTTTTTTACGAACGGACATATTCGTTCCTACTTTCTTTAATTGTATTAGAGAATCCAAGTTCTGAAATTACTATAACTTGATATTTTTTTAAGGTCAATACTTGAAAATTACTCAAAAGTAGGCAGTTTTAATCCCGTTTTACGTAAAATGGAAAGGGTAAATTCTCCTTTATATATAACTATGAAATTTTTCTAATATTTTCGCTTTTTTATCTGAATTGATTGACAATTTCCGTGGTTTGGCTTAGAATAAGGCTAACTTTTTGTTCGATACAAGGTAGAAGGTCTCGGGAGCGAGGTCAGCCTTAGAACAGATGAGCTGAGTTTAGATGAGAATAGCTGAGAAATTGTTGAATAAGAGTAGTAGCATAAGTGTGCAATTTAGAGAGTCAGTGGATGGTGCGAACTGATTTGTAGCTTATGTGAATGGACTTATGAGAGTCGCTTCTACTAATAGCGAACGGATTCCCCACGTTATAGGGGAGCTTTGACTTTAGTTTACATATGTCTGTTTTAATGACGAACTAAGGCTGAGCACATAAGGGAGAGCAAATATGCTCTAATATGAGGTGGCAACGCGGTCATGATCGTCCTCTGCAATTAGGAAAAATCCTTTTTGCAGAGGACTTTTTTTGTTGTTTTTATTTGTAAGGGGATGAATGCTTCGCTTTCGCGCAAAAACCATTTGCTGCTGCCGCTTCGCTTTCGCGCAAAAAACAATTGCCGCCCCGACGCCCCCAGGAATGCGCCTGGCCGGAACGGAAATCAACTCTACGCTATGATGATAATCCTTTTTTCAACAAGAGCCGATTCAGCAGCTAAACATTTGTAAGTAAACGGTAGTGAATTTTTAGGAAAAGGAGTTTGGTAACGATGCTATCGACGAGTTCAAGAACAACAATGAAAACCATTAATGCTGATTCTTTAACGCCGATTTTAATTTTTAGACGCTTACAAGGCAATTGCAAATTTTTGTTAGAGAGTTCAGCACAGCATGAGGGAGCAGGACGCTTTTCTTTTATCGGTGCTAATCCAAGAAAAACATATAAAGGCTTTGGAGATGAGATTCAGGAATATTCATACAAGACTGGAAAAACGTATACGCATAAAGGCGACCTATTCGTTTTGCTGAAGAGACTAATGCCTCGTATCTCCAATACAACACAATTCCCGTTTTCCGGCGGAGCTGTTGGCTATGTTGGTCATGGTATAACGTCGGTAATAACTACAGCCCAGGATAAAGTGCAACTACCAGATGTGCATTTTCATGTGTATGAGACAGTCATTGTGTTTGATCACATAACAGACGAGGTTACGTTAATTCATACGAATATTGATGCAGAAAAGAAAGAGCCAAATTTAGAGGAGTTGGCAGAACAACTGTTAAAGGGCAGAGAGGGCGAGGATACAACGTGTAGCTATCAACCGCTCGAAACGACCACGAATGAACAATTTGCAACAGCCCTTACCTCTATCAAAGCTAACTTGGATGAAGATATTACAAGGGTTATGCTGTCAAAGCGTTTTTTAGCAAATTTACAAGGGGATGCTTTCGCGCTATACCGTCAATTGCGTAAAAAACATGCTGCTCCTTATATGTATTATGTAGAGTTTGAGGATCATATTGTCTTGGGAACATCTCCTGAAAGCCTTATTCGAGTAAAAGGTGAGCGTGTGATTGCGACACCAACAGAAGGGACATTTCCTAGAGGTTCAACAAAAGGTGAAGATCTAGAACTTGAACGAAAGCTATATGACAATACAGATATTAGAAAGTCGCATGCTGTACTCGTTTCTGCTGTTCAACAAGAGCTACAGTCTGTGTGCTTCCGAGATTCGATTCAAATCATTGAGGCGATGAGAATTGAGCGTTCAAAGCATGCATTACACATGACAACGAGAGTCGAGGGTCGATTGTTACCGATGCTTCATGCACTGGATGTATTAGCTGCGACGTTACCACCCTTTATATCTACTGAAATTCCAAAGAAATCTAGTCAAACTGTTGAGAGATTAAGGGGAGCTCTAGGATTTATTGGTTTTAACGGTCATCTTGATTTTGCTTTACCAGGGAAATCCATTGTCATTGAGGATGAAACGATGCATATGCAATCAACCGTAACGGTAACCAAATACACAAATGTCAAAGAAGTTTTAAAACAAGTAGCAAAGGACGAACAGGGATTTTTACAGTTACTTGAAAAAGAAGGAGGTTCACATTAATGGAGGATATTCGTCAAAAAGTACAGCAGCGAGAGCATTTAATGTATGAGGAAATGCTACAAGCAGCAAAATGGATGTTTCAAGATGACACACCGAAAGAAGATATCGCAAGTTTTTTACAAGTATTATCAGTGAAAGGTGAAACTGCACATGAAGTAGCGGCATTAGCAACAATTATGCGTTCGTTTGCACTAGATGTACCAGCAAAAAAAGGGATCTATATGGATAATTGCGGTACTGGTGGCGATGGTCTTAATACATTTAATATAAGTACAGCTTGCGCCTTTGTATTAGCGGGGGCAGGTGTCAAAATGGCGAAGCACGGCAATCGTAAAATTTCTTCGGCATCTGGAAGCTCTGATGTTTTGGAAGCGCTCGGGATTCATACGAATATTTCCATTGAACAAACTGTTGATCTGTTAGAGAAAGAAGGAATTGCTTTTTTATATGCTCCAAATGTGCATCCGAAATTAAAGCGAATTGGAGAGGTTCGTCGAGCACTGGGTAAGCCAACTATTTTTAATCTCGTCGGTCCACTTACGAATCCAGTGCCCTTATCAACGCAATTTACAGGCATTAATCGTCCTAATTTTGTCATGGAGTATGCTTCCGTCTTACAAATGCTCGGGCGTGAACGTGCAATGGTCGTTTCTGGTCCACTAGGTTTAGATGAAGCGTCATTAGCTGGTCAAAATACTTTTGTCTTAGTAGATAAGGGAGACTTAATTCCATTTTCTCTAACTGCAGAGGAAGCGGGTCTCAGCTATGCACCAATAGAGGCTATTCGTGGAGGCAATGCAGATGAAAATGCTGCTATTATGCGTAAATTATTAGCTGGCGAACAAAGTGCTTATTTTGACACAGTTCTATTGAATGTTGGTATTGGATTGTTCAGCTATGGAATTGCTGAAACAGTTAAAGAAGGTGTAGAAATGGCGAAGGATAGTATTTTTAGTGGTCGTGCACGTCAAAAATTAGAGGCAGTCGTTGCTTATAGTGAGAACATTAAAGAAGTGGAGGTCCGACAATGAATATTTTAAATAAAATTCTCGAACAAAAAAAGATAGAAGTTAGTGCTTTACTTGAACAGCCTGACCCATTAGCGAACTTTACAGAAAAAACGCGTCCATCATTATTTGAGACCTTGCGACAAGCTGAAATATTACAGGTCATTTCTGAAATGAAGCGTGCTTCCCCTTCGAAGGGTCTAATCGCAGAAGGTGCAGATCCAGTGGCACAAGCAAAAATTTATGCCGAAGCAGGGGCAGCGGCTATTTCTGTTTTAACAGATAAAAAGTTTTTTCAAGGTTCCTTTGATGATTTAGCCGCAGTTGCAAATGCTGTACAAACGCCACTTCTTTGTAAGGATTTTATGATCGATCGTGTGCAAATTCGATTTGCAAAGGCATCGGGTGCATCTATCATTTTGCTAATAGTAGCCGCGTTAACAGATGAGGCATTACGTGACCTGTATAGCTATGCAACAGGCTTAAATCTAGAGGTGTTAGTTGAGGTGCATGATCTTGTGGAGCTTGAACGTGCTCTTGCAGTAGGTGCCAAACTGATTGGCGTCAATAACCGCGACTTACGTACGTTTGAGGTGAGCTTAGAACGTACACGTGAAATTGCTGAAGCTTTTCCGTTCGATAAAGAGAAAGTATTAATAAGTGAAAGCGGTATTTGGACACAGAAAGATGCAAAAACGGTGGCAGCCATGGGAGCTAGTGGCGTTCTTGTAGGTGAATCATTAATGCGCAGTGGAGATGCAGGTACTGCTCTAAAAACTTTACAAGTCAATAAGTTGGAGGCATCTGTATGACAAAGGTAAAGATTTGTGGACTGAAGGAACAACAGCATGTGCAGACAGCAGTAGAGGCAGGAGCGGATGCAATTGGTTTTGTCTTTGCACCAAGTAAACGCCAGGTGACGGTTGAACAGGCACAGCAATTAGCAAAACATGTGCCAGAAGGGATATTAAAAATCGGTGTTTTTGTTAATCCAAGCGCAGAGGAATTACGAACTGCAGTGGAAAACGTACCTTTAGATTATGTGCAGTATCACGGGGAGGAAACACCAGATTTTATTCGTGAGCAAGGCTATCCAGCTATTAAAGCATTATCCGTACGGGGGGCTAAAGATGTTCAGGCGGCTGTTAACTATGATGTAGATTATTACTTATTTGATGCACCAGGAACAGATTTTAAAGGAGGAAGTGGTCACACGTTCGATTGGACTCTTCTTGAAATGGTAGGGATTCCGCGAGAAAAGTTAATTTTAGCGGGTGGTTTGCAAGCTAAAAATATTGAAGAAGCCGTGTCACTTGTGTCGCCATTTATGGTAGATGTTTCGAGTGGTGTGGAGACAGAAGGTATAAAAGACATAGCAAAAATAAACGCATTTATACAGTCAGTAAAGAAGGGGAGAGCATAATGGCGAATTCAATTGCAAATAGTGTACCCACAAAGGAAGGGCGTTACGGGAAATTTGGTGGACAATTTGTTCCGGAAACATTAATGACGGCTTTGTTGGAATTAGAGACGGCTTATGATGAGGCGATGAATGATCAAACATTTACGGATGAGCTTGCCTATTATTTACAACAATATGTTGGTCGTGAGACGCCTTTGTACTACGCGGAAAATTTAACAAAAGCACTAGGTGGAGCGAAGATTTATTTAAAGCGTGAAGATTTAAATCACACTGGAGCCCATAAGATAAATAATGCGATTGGCCAAGCGCTTCTTGCAAAACGAATGGGTAAAAAGAAAATTGTAGCTGAAACAGGTGCAGGGCAGCACGGGGTAGCAACTGCAACTGCATGCGCTTTATTGAATCTTGAATGTGTTGTATTTATGGGCGCAGAGGATATAGAACGCCAACAGTTGAATGTGTTTCGCATGGAGTTACTCGGTACAAAAGTAGAGTCTGTAGAAACAGGTTCAAAAACATTGAAGGATGCTGTCAATGCAGCACTACGCTACTGGGTGACAAATGTTGAGGATACTCATTATATTTTGGGCTCAGCTTTAGGACCACATCCATTTCCGAAAATCGTAAGGGATTTCCAGCGTATAATTGGTGTAGAAACTAGAGAGCAAATCTTACAAAAGGAAGGACGTTTACCAGATGCAATCGTTGCTTGCATAGGCGGTGGTAGTAATGCAATCGGTATTTTTCATCCTTTTGTTGATGATGAAACTGTGGCGCTATACGGAGTAGAGGCTGCGGGAAGTGGTATTGAGACAGGGAAGCATGCAGCAGCAATTGCAGGTGGTCAGTTAGGCGTGTTACATGGTGCATACATGTATTTATTACAAGATGAAAATGGCTTTGTGCAGGAGGCACATTCTATATCAGCTGGTCTAGATTATCCTGGGAAAGGTCCAGAGCATTGTTATTTACATGATATTGGGCGTGCTAAATTTGATTCTATTACAGATAGTGAAGCACTTGAAGGCTTGCAGCTACTAAGTAGAACAGAAGGTATACTACCTGCGCTAGAAAGTTCGCATGCCATTGCCTATACGGCAAAAATTGCGAAGACAATGTCTACTGATGACATCATTGTTGTGTGTTTATCTGGCCGAGGAGATAAGGATGTTCATACTGTCCGTAAAGCGTTAGGAGGAGATCTATAATGACAACACTACAGCTGGCAATTGAACAAACAAAGGTTTCTGGTAATAAAGCATTCGTACCATATATTATGGCTGGCGATGGGGGTCTGGAAACTTTGAAGCCAACGATTCTGAAGCTACAGCAAATGGGTGTAACGGCAATTGAGGTTGGTATACCATTCACGGATCCTGTAGCGGATGGACCGACGATAGAGCAGGCTGGTGAACGGGCTTTAGCAGAAGGTGTGACATTACGTAAAGTGCTAGCAGAATTAGCTTCATTTAAAGAAGAAATTCAAGTTCCGTTAGTTGTCATGACTTATTTTAATCCTGTGTTAGCTTTTGGGTTAGAGGCATTTGCTAAGGCTTGTGTGGCAGGGGGCGTTAAAGGGTTAATCGTTCCTGATGTACCGCTAGAGGAAAGTGCTATTTTACATGATGAATTAAATCCTTATGGTATCGACATTGTCCAGCTTGTATCATTAACAAGCCCTCCAGAGCGAATTGCACGTATTGCAGCTGCCAGTCAAGGCTTTGTCTATGCTGTGACAGTCAATGGAATCACAGGGGCCCGCACAAGCTTTGCGAATGATTTAGACGGTCATTTTGCACGCTTACGTGAAGCAAGTCAAATACCAGTACTTGCTGGCTTTGGAATCTCAACCCCTGAGCAGGTGGTAAGCATGGGTACACTTAGTGATGGCGTGATTGTTGGCAGTGCGATAGTGACAGCATTGCATGAAGGGAATTTGGAGAAGGTCGAGGCATTAGTGTCTGCTTCAAAAGGTGATCATGAGAAGTCTACTCTTTAAAAGAGTAGGCTTTTTTTGTGAGTCGGTTAGAAAAGTATAGCTGGCGGATTGAATGGAGAATCGGAAGGATAAAACTATCAATCTGATGGATAGTGCGGACAGGCTAGATTTTCGGTATAATAGCCTTCGTAAGGAAGTGAAAAGATGATTCTATCGAAAAAAAGATGGCAGGTAGAGCGTCCAGACGCAATGCTTGTCCAAACATTACAAAATGACCTACAACTTTCTGCGATTGCAGCGAAAATTTTAGCTGCACGAGGCTGTGAAACAACTGCTGACGCAGAGAGCTTATTAAATATGACAGAAGCAAGTATCCATGACCCGTTTTTAATGCACGGCATGGCAGAAGCTGTGGCACGTATTGAGCAAGCGCTTGAAAACGGAGAGAAAATCCTTGTATATGGCGATTATGACGCCGATGGGGTCACAAGCACGACAGTGATGCTTAATGTGTTGCTTGATCTCGGTGCTGATGTGTCGTTTAAAATACCGAATCGTTTTATGCATGGCTATGGACCAAACGAAACGCTATTTCGTGAAGCTCATGACGAGGGTGTTCAGTTAATTATTACAGTTGATAATGGTATTTCTGGTATTGAACCAATTCGTGTAGCGAAGGAACTAGGTATGGATGTTATCGTTACAGATCACCATGAACCAGGCGATGAATTACCACCTGCGGATATTATATTACATCCTCGTATACCAGAAGGACATTATCCATTTGGCGAGCTAGCAGGTGTGGGTGTAGCGTTTAAGTTAGCGCATGCTCTATACGGAGAACTGCCAACGCATTTAATTGAATATGTAGCTGTTGGAACAGTAGCTGATTTAGTGCCATTAGTTGATGAAAACCGCTACCTTGTAAAGCGAGGAATAGAAGAAATGCGACGTTCACTCAGCCCTTGGGTACAGGCAATGTGTGAAGTAGCAAGTGCAGAGCAAGCCAAAATCAGTGAAGAAACAATCGGTTTTTACTTTGGACCGCGCTTAAATGCAGTTGGTCGACTCGGAGAAGCGGCACCAGGTGTAAACCTATTAATGGCTGAGGATAATGCTACGGCAACAGCATTGGCAAAACAACTGAATGCGTGTAATAGTGAACGCAAAGATATTGTAAAGAGTATTACGGATGAGGCGATTGCTCTCATTGAATCGGATAAAAAAATCGGGGATTCACTCGTTTTAGTTATTGCTGGGGAAGGCTGGAATGCTGGAGTCGTAGGGATTGTCGCATCTCGTCTTGTCGAGCTATATTATCGTCCAACAATTGTACTATCACTAGACTATGAAAAAGGAACAGCTAAAGGCTCTGCTCGTAGTATTGAAGGTTTCCATTTGTATAATGAACTAGCGAAAAACCGAGATATATTGCCTCATTTTGGTGGGCATCCTATGGCGGCAGGGATGACATTATCTAGTGAAAATGTTGATGAATTAAGATCACGCTTAAATGCTCAAGCAAGAGCTTGTTTATCAGAAGAGCAATTGACACCTGTACTTAATATTGATATACCTTTAAAGCTTGATGAAATTTCAGCAGATGCCATTGAAGAAATTTCTACGCTTGGTCCATATGGTACGGATTTTCCGAAGCCTATTTATGTGCTTGAAGATGTGGAGATAGCCTCCATGCGAAAAATTGGAGCAGCCGAAAATCATATTAAAATGGAATTGACGGATGGCTATGAAAAATTAGATAGTGTCGGCTTTAATAAAGGACATCTACACGATGAATTAACATATGGAATAAAAGTATCATTTACAGGAGATTTACAAATTAACGAGTGGCAGGGACGTAAAAAAGCACAGTTTATGATTGAGGATGTTCAAACAACTGAGTGGCAATTGTTTGATATTCGTGGTATTCGCCAAACATCACGCTGGTTAAATACGGTCCCGAAAGAGGAGGCGACATTTATTGCCTTCCGTTCAGAAACGGTGACCTATTATCAGTCTCTGATTGGTGTGCCGATTCTAGCAGTTGATCCTATGCTTTCGAATGTAGTTCAAAGTAATTATCTCGTATTACTAGATTTGCCACAAAATGTTCAAATGTTAGAAAGTGTTTTACGAAAAGCAGCACCTTCTCGTATTTATGCACATTTTTACATGCCTGATTCTCAGTATTTCAATGGATTGCCTACACGTGAGCAATTCTCTTGGTATTATAAGTTTTTAAAAAATCGTCCTGCTTTCCCATTAAATATGCATTTGGCTGAATTAGCAAAGCATACAGGTTGGCCATTAGATGCCTTAAAATTTATGACACAGGTGTTTTTTGAGCTTGATTTTGTTAAAATGGAGAGTGGACTGACGACTGTCAATGTGGATGCACCAAAACAAGCACTTACAGAGGCGTCGTCTTACAAACAACGTTCAGAACAGATTGAAATGGAGCAAAAGCTTGTATATGCCCCTTATATAGAATTAAAACAATGGTTTGATGAACGATTACATTAATATACGAAAAAAGTTTCGTAGGAGGAACAATAACATGGATTTAAAGCAATACGTAACAACGGTTGAAAACTGGCCGAAAGAGGGCATCAGCTTCAAAGATATAACAACAATTATGGATAACGGTCCTGCATACAAATATGCAACAGATCAAATTGTAAATTACGCAAAAGAACTAGGTGCTGAAATTGTGGTTGGTCCTGAGGCTCGTGGCTTCATTATCGGATGCCCCGTTGCTTATGCGCTTGAAATTGGTTTTGCGCCTGTTCGTAAGCCAGGGAAATTACCACGTGAAGTGATAAGTGCTGACTATGGACTTGAGTACGGTAAAGATACATTAACAATGCACAAAGATGCGATTAAACCAGGTCAAAAAGTATTAATCTGTGATGACTTGCTTGCGACTGGCGGTACAATTGAAGCGACAGTTCGTTTAGTTGAACAATTAGGTGGGCAGGTTGTTGGCTGTGCTTTCCTTATCGAGTTAACTGAGCTAAACGGTCGTGCAAAAATCGGTGACTTAAACATAAAAACACTTATTCAATATTAATAATGATCGAGTTTCTTATTTTAAAGAAAGCAAAAAGCGTCACTTCCTTGTGGCGCTTTTTTTTGCTGTTTTATAGGAAAACTTTGAAGATTTATCGAAACAAAATCGCTATTTATCGAAATTATTTGAGCTTTTATCGAAACAAAATCTCATTTTATCGTAACTTTTTGGGCTTTTATCGAAAAACAAGCTCTTTCTCTCAAAGAAATCAACTACGCTTTATGGAGAAGAGCCAAACTATTGAGAAATTATGAAGAAAATGAAATGCTTATCAATTAAGCAATAAAGTCATTTTTGGAGTTATTAAATAAAGAAGATGCCATCATCGTAACGGGGGGGTGATTTCCAAATTTTCGTGTAGTTATCAGCGATTCTCGGCATTTTATCAGCGATAATCATGTATTTATCAGCGATTCTCAGTATTTTATCAGCGATTGGCATTTTTAATCGTCGAGCCACTTCATCAGCTGTTGTTTTTGCCGCTCCGCTTTCGCACAGAAAACATTTGTTGTTGCTGCCGCTTCGCTTTCGCACATGAAAAACATTGTTGCTGTAGCTACGTTGCACTATACTTTCGCACAGATAAACATATTGTTGCTGTCGCTACGTTGCACTACGCCGCTTTCGCACAGATAAACATATTGTTGCTGTCGCTACGTTGCACTACGCCGCTTTCGCACAGATAAACAT
>NZ_JARVRU010000209.1:0-12612 GCF_030209535.1 Lysinibacillus sp. fls2-241-R2A-57 | reverse complement strand
CTGTGCGAAAGCGAAGCGGCAGCAACAAAGCGCCCAGTCGGAACGGAAATCAACCCCTCGTTATGGTGATGACCCATTTTTATGAAAGCGGTGAGTACTATTGTCATTTCAATATGAAATTCTCCAAGATCATTGTAAAAAATTAAAAGCTTTGTCCCTTATTAAATTATCTAAAAATTTGCAGGATGCTAGCTCGCTTGCTGTTTCAAAGCCAGCTATATCCCTACAAAAATCACTCCTTGTACTGGAGGAAATTTTATATGAGCTTTATAAGCTGGAAATGCAATCAGAACCGAAGCTAAAAAATATTCGATCATTACTCAATAATCGTAGCTTTGTTGCAAAAATACATCCACGTCGCATTTATTTATTAATGAATCTTGTAAACAAAATGACTTCTAATAATAGTAGTGAAATCGTGGAGGCAAAGGCGGCAAAAATTGTTCTTGATTATATAAGTGATATTGTAGAATGGTTTATTGAACGCTATGACCGTAGCTTAAAGGCAAAATTGATTCGCATTGGCCCCTTTGAAGATATTACTTCAGCTTTTGATGTAAATATGCTACTTCAAGATGACCAATCAACCGAGGCTTATAAAAATGCTGCAAGCTGGTTTGAGTTTGCTGCAAAACAAGGAAATGTAAGTGCTCAATATAATTTAGGCGCTCTCTATAATCAAGGCCGTGGTGTAAAGAAAGATTATGCAATGGCAAAAATGTGGTATAAACGAGCCGCTGCGCAAAATGATGCAAACGCACTTTATAGCTTAGGTGTGCTCTATCATTTAGGCCATGGTGTTGTACAAAATTATGAAGAAGCCGCTCAATATTACAAAGCTGCTGCAAACTTAGAGAACGCAGATGCTCAGTACAATCTGGGTGTTCTATACAATCAAGGACTTGGTATGCCACTGAACTTTGCCGAAGCAGCAAAATGGTACATGTTAGCGGCCAATCAGGGGAATACAAGTGCTCAAAATAATCTGGGCTTCCTTTATCATAATGGGACTGGTGTTGAACAAAGCTATGAGGAAGCTATAGCTTACTTTGAAATGGCTGCATTAGCTGGCGATGCAAGTGCTCAGTATAATCTTGGCTATATGTATCTTAAAGGCCGTGGGATCTCGCAAAATTTTGAAGAAGCTGCGAGATGGCTTCATTTTGCTGCACTTCAAGACCATACAAATGCTGAATTTCAATTAGCTATGCTATATAACACTGGTCAAGGTATACCTCAAGATCGCGTAGAGGCTATAAAATGGTTTAAGCTCGCTGCACATAAAGGACACTTAAATGCTCAATACTGTCTCGGTGTGCTTTATGTCAAAGAAAATGATGTAGCTTCAGCTGAAAAATGGTTACAGCTTGCCGCTAACAATGGACATATAAGTTCAGGCTTTGAGCTTGGACGTATTTATGTATACCAACTTCAGCAACCAGACAAAGCTTTCCCATACTTCAAAGCTGCTGCTGAAAAGGGCTATGCTGATGCTCAGTACGAGCTCGGATTATTATATGAAGCTGAATTGAATTATGTTGAAGCAATAAAATGGTGGAGAGCCGCTACTGATCAGTCTCATATTCAGGCTGAATATCAATTAGGGTTATTATATGAGCACGGGTTGGGGATCGAACTGGACTTAGAAGAGGCACGGCGCTGCTACCGACTAGCAGCTATTCAAGGACATTCAGGTGCTCAATATCAGCTCGGTAATTTATTTGATAAAGGAAAAGGTGTCGAACAGGATTATACTGAGGCAGCAAAATGGATTGAACAAGCTGCCGCTAAGGGCCATGCAAAAGCACAATACCAATTAGCTCAAATGCATAGTCATGGACAAGGGGTACCGAAGGATTTTGCGAAAGCAGCCCAACTATATCGACTGGCCGCCAAACAAGGTCATCAAAAGGCACAATTCCAGCTTGGTATGCTTTACAAAAAAGGACACGGTGTTGCACAGGATTATACTGAGGCAACAAAATGGCTTAAAAAGTCACTTGAAAATATAAAATAAAGGACATTACCATAGCGTGGGGTTGATTTCCGTTCCGACTGGGCGCTTTCCTGGGGGCGCCCGATGAGCCGCTTCGCTGCGCTGCAGGGTCTCATCTGTGACGCTGATCCCCAAGGAGTCGCCCAGTCTCCACTCCAATCAACTTATATATGGTATATATTTCAATAAATATCATACCGAACCTTTGGCGAAAAACCAAATAAAACTGTTCTTCATAAACAATACCGTGCCACCTCTTAATAAAGACAGTGACACGGTATTTTTTCTAGTTCTTCATTTCTTCTTTTTGATTTACCATAAATGTTACAAAGATAAATAAAGCAAAGCTAATTAATAATGTTGTCCCACCTACGATAAAGAAGACCAATGTAAATGTTGGGTTAAAATTAAATGGATTTATATTGTAGAACCACATGCCGATTGTTAAGCCAAAAACACCGATAATTGCTGTCCAACCATGTGCAGCTACTAATTTTTGTGATTTCACTTTGAAGGCACGATAGAAAATGCCCCATGCAAACATACTTAACCAGCCAACTAATAAAACGTGGGCGTGTATCGGTCTATATTCATAACTACCAGAACCAGACATATGTGAGCCTAGATACGTACCAAATAAGGCAAAAATTGCAGCAAGACGAATAAGGCGTAAACTCCATTTTTGTTCCATACGTTAACTCCTCCTAAGTTTTTTCAACTTATTCAGTAGTGTATCCCATGAACATGAACTTTATATGAACTCCTCATTACAATTTGGGTAAGTCGATTCGAACCTTTGTACCCGAATTAATTGTACTTTCCATTTGAACCGTTCCTCCGTGTAGCTCAGCGATTTGCTTTACGATGGCTAGTCCAAGCCCAGTACCTTGCTTTGTTCTAGAAGCATCCGCGCGATAAAAGCGATCATATACCTTTTGTAATTGATCAGCAGTCATCCCTATACCACTATCCTCAACGATTACTTCAACTGAGGTTGGGGATTCTTGCAAGTGAACATGAATTTCCCCGCCTACGACATTATATTTAATGGCATTCGTCAATAAATTGTCCCAAACATTTTGTAATAGCCCAGCATCCCCATCATATGTTACTGGTTCAAGCTGATACGATAATTGTACATTTGCCTCCTCAAGCTGCCAGCGATATTTTCTTACCGTTTCCTTCAATTGCTCATCTACTCGATAAGGCTCACACTTTAACAACCTTGTAGATTGGTCGAGTGATGTTAGTAAAAGTAATTGCTTCGTTAATGTCGACAGACGCTTCGTTTCTAGCTCAATAATCGTCGTATATTCCTGCCTTTCTCTGTCGGTCAGCAAGGGATTCCTTAACAAATCAACATAGCCTTGGATATTCAACAATGGCGACTGAAAATCATGGGATACATTGCTAATAAACTCTTTACGTATTCGATCATTTTCCTGTAATTTTTCTGTCATGACATTAAAGCTAACTGCTAATTGTCCAATCTCATCCGCTCGATCTATATCCAGTAACGTATCGAACTTTTCATGTGCAAGCTGATGTGTTGCCTCTGTTAACTGTGTAATAGGGCGAATTAGTGCTTTTGCAAATAGTAGCATTGACAATAGACTAAGTACTGCCATCACAAGAATAAGCCCACCAAGTATCGTATGCACCTCCGAGAATAGCAAGCGAATATCCGGTCTTATAAACAGTGCATAATGCTTATTTTCATATGTAAATGGCACACCTATCGTATTAATTAGTTCATTCGCAAAAAAGCCTGTCATAAAAGTCTCTTTTGGGAAATCGCGCATACCATGATAAATTTCCCCGTCTAAAACATACTTAACAGTATTGGATGACAGTGTTTTATCACGATATTTACCACCGTAAAATTGCCCTCCATCACCAGTCGTTACATAAGTTTGATAACCAATTTCGCCAAGAGTTTTGAAATAATTATCTAAATCTTTAGGTTTTGCTGTCTCGATGTATTTCGCAATATCCTGTGCAATATTCACATTTTTAGCATCATTTTTTTCCTTTATAACTTGGTGATAATAAGTATTTGTTGCTAAAAAGCCGATGCACAAGCTTCCTATCATAACGAGCAAAGTCGTGACAACAAACTTACTATATAACGTTTTCATCATGCAATAACCTCAAGCTTATACCCTACACCACGTACCGTTGTAATCTCAACATCTGTTTCATAACGATGCAGACGCTCACGGATCCGCTTCACATGTGTATTTAAAGTTTGCTCATCTCCATCATAATCATAGCCCCACACCTGTTCCATAATATAACTACGTGTAAACACCTGATTCGGGCGAGATGCTAGTAATGCCAATAGCTCAAATTCCTTTAAAGGCAGAACGAGTGTATCGTCCCCAATGATAACTTCAAAGCTTCGACGATCAATAACTAGCCTCCCCACCTGGATTGTTACCTGATTTTTCTTATCAAGTCTACGTAATATGGCAGCTATGCGAAACAGTAATTCTTTAGGCTCGAATGGTTTCACAACATAGTCGTCTGAGCCTGCCAAAAACCCTCGTTCCTTGTCCTCAATCTCGCCCTTTGCCGTTAATAACAAAACAGGAATATCGTAATCCTGGCTCAATGTTTCGGTTAATGTAAATCCATCCATTCCTGGCATCATGACATCCACAATAGCCAAATCAGGCAAGTTTCCATCCAGTAATTTAAGAGCCTGATGTCCGTTTTCCGCCTGCAACACCTGATAGCCCTCTCTTGTCAGGTAAATATTCACTAGCTGCAAAATATGTACATCATCATCTACAACGAGAATTTTCATTCAAGCCTTACCTCCATCCTGTACACTATTTTAAGTTCACTCCCCACCGCGGACAATCTGCAAGCATCCATTGAGTCTTACGTTGTACATTGTCCCGATAGGAATGAGGAGATCTTTAATAACTACTTTCATCCATATTATAACGAAAAGAAAGAAATCAACAGCAATATAAGTAATGGCAGACCAATTACGATATAGCCTCGTGGATTTGCAAAATTCATCGTCCAACCGACCCCAAAGCGTTTTTCGACAAAAACGGAAGGATCTTGACGATTCATATAAATTAATCCACCCTTCCAATAGCAATCCTCATCAACATCCATTACCTCTGAAACGATATTATCCCCATACTCAGCTTGCGTTTTTTCCATGCGTAAACAAATACTGAGCCAAGAACGAGTAATAAAAATAATATAAATACCGGCAACAGCCTATTTCCTGTAGTCATCGAAGGATAGATATTGCTTAACTGTAATACTGTAAATAATATAGTTATGGCATAGCTTAATAACATAATGTTCCAACTAATATATTTTCGACTTTTTAACTGATCTTCCAATGATTCATCTTTACGATTAACAGCCAATTTGATAGCCGATCGCTTAATGGAATCTACAATCCCCCACATCATACATTGCATCATTAGCATAACAAGCGGCAGTGAAAGCGCAGTAAAATACGTTTTACTTCTCCAAGAATCCGCTTCACCGTTAGCCCCCCAGTGTACAGCAATATTGTTCGGTATTTGATCATAATGAAGGAATGTAAAGATAATTAAAAACACCGTAACACCAAAAGGAACTACATAAAATGGCCACGGAAGCATTTCATCAAGACTTCGTGCTGTTAAGTCAATTGCACGAACTTGTTTAATATTCGAGCCCCATTGCTCTTGCTTTTTAAGTTTTAAAACTTTTTGATGGTACACCCAATATAGTGTCATACTGACTGCAAGCATGGCAAATAAGCATCCAAGCAGCAAATTACCTTGCATGAACTCAGACGGTGCAAGGTAATAATAGCTGACAATCATAACAATTAACAACATTACACCAGAAATTCCTACAATTTGAGCATAACGCTTGTTCATTTCCCTCAATATGGGATGTTTTACGTTTTGTTCAGGTACAGTCACACCAAAGACAATCGTTTCCCGTACTATAAACGGAACAAACGCTTGTAAAGCTAATGTTATGATGTAGATTGTTGAAAAAACAGCAAGTAGCATGTACTACACCCCTTCTGTTGCTATTTGCAAATCAGCAAATACTTTTTTCATCATGTGCTCGATTTGCTCTGCTGTTGCGCCGAGCACCATTCCTTCTGCCACAACAGGCTTTAAATTTTTTTCAATTTGCTGTAATTGCTCAGAAGTTAAGGCGCGCTCCTCTGCCGAACGAATAATAGCACCTGATTTGGCTCTAATTGTAATAATCCCCTTCTCCTCTAGCTCATGATAGCTCTTATTAACAGTATGCATATTTACACCTAAATCAGCCGCTAAATTACGTACAGATGGCAAAGCATCACCCGGCTTCATATCCCCTCTTGCAATTCCTTCAATAATTTGCCGCGTCACCTGTTCATAAATGGGAACGTCAGATTGTGGCTCTATTTGAATAAACATTCATATCATCTCCATAATTGTTATATAAACAATATAACAAATTATCGTTTTTTGTGCATAAAAAAAGGATATTGCAATTTCATGGCTCATCCCCCTAACGTGTGGTTGATTTCCATTCCGACTGGGCGCTTTGTAGCTGTCGCACAGATAAAACATTTGTTGCTGTCGTTTCGCTTTCGCACAGATAAAACATTTGCCGCTGCCGCTTCGCTTTCGCGCAGATAAAACATTTGCCGCTGCCGCTTCGCTTTCGCACAGATAAAACATTTGTTGCTGTCGTTTCGCTTTCGCACAGATAACATCCGCTACGCTGCAGGGTCTCATCTGTGACGCTGATCCCCAAAGAGTCGCCCAGTTGGAACGAAGATCAATTTATATACAAGGCATACATCTTAACAAATTTCATCCACAACTTTTGGTGATGAGCCAATTTTATGTTTAATATGAACATCCTTTAAATAATCCTTGGCAATATAGGCTATGATGGCTTTGTTCCCACCGTAGTTAATTAATCAAAAAAAGAGATGTCTCATGATTCATGACATCTCTTTTCAAATAGTTATTTCGCAACAATAGCTAATTTTTCTTGTAAACATGTAACAGCTTGTTCTATATCCACTGTGCAGCCTACTTCATTTAATGTTTCCCCTATTAATCTTACTGCCTCTTCAAGCATTACGGGGGTTGTATTGCCCATATGCCCAATACGGAAGGCTTTTCCTGCTAAATGCGCTAGTGCACCAGCTACTATCACGCCTTTTTCTGCAAGTTTTGCACGGAATTTCGCATCCTCTACCCCTTCAGGATAAAGTAAACAGCTAAGTGTCGGTGCAGCAACCGCTTCCTCGGCCAGTGCCACCATACCATACGTGGATAATGCAGCTCTTATTGCACAACCATATGCGACATGACGTGCCTCACGTTTTGTCATCCCCTCTTCTAGTACAATGTTCATCGCCACATCATATGCATAAATTAAATTTACCGGAGGCGTTGCAAAGTATTTCCCTGGGTCATTCATTACCGGAATCCAATTTTTAATGTCGCTATAATAGGCCGGAATTGACCCTAATGCCTCACGTGCCTTTAAAGCAGTTTGATTGAAGGCGATAATCGCTAAACCTGGTGGTACACCAATTGCCTTTTGCGACCCTGTTAACACAATATCTAATTTGTAGTCAGGACGACCATATTCCTTGCTCATATTTTCATCAAGAGCAGCTGTCGCTACAACTCCATCCAAAATAACTAGTGCACCAGCCTTCTTAATAACGGATACCAATGCATCCAAATCGGATACTACACCTGTAGAAGTGTCCGCATGTGTAATTGTAACAGCTTTAAAATTACCCTCTGCTAATTTTTCTTCAACTGTAGAAATCTCAACTTGCTTACCCCATTCAGCCTGTAGTACTTCTACATGAATACCATAAGCTTTGGCTAATGGTGTAAATCGGTCACCGAAATAACCGTGACTAATTACGAGTAGCTTTTCTCCTTTGCCAACTGTATTAACAATCGCCATTTCCATAGCAAGTGTTCCAGATCCAGCTATGACAAAAACCTCGCCATCTGTTTGTAATAATTTTTTTGTTTGTTCTATGGCATTTTTATAGATCGAAACAAAACGTGGGTCTGTGTGTCCCCTCGTTTCACTTGCTAATGCATCATAAATTTCATCGACTACTGGAGTTGGTCCAGGAACTAATAATAATTCTTTATTACGCATTTTACGCTCCTCCTTAGAATGAAGATAAAAAGATGCCTTACAAGCTCCCCATCTAAGCCCGCAAGACATCTTTCACCCCTTTTAAATCTCTTTATTTAAGTAGACCCCTTATAAATTTGTAACCGTGCTCATTTTTCAGTACGGAACGGGGGAACAGACCCCGCTCGTCACATTAGTAGAAAATTAGAGTGGACTGCATTCGAGTTCAGTCCACAACAATCTAGGAAAGTTGGATATGTTCGTTTAGTAGATTCGTATTTCAAATCAATTATGCCTCGGCATAATTGCGTCCGGAGGCTTTAACTTCTTTCAGCGATTGCTGAAAGCAAATTAAGCTAATTTTTCGTAACCTGGAAGCGTCAAGAATTCGGCAAACTCATCTTGCTCAATTAAAGATTTAAACAGCTCAGCAGCTTCATCATAGCGACCGCTGTTATAGGCTTGTTCCCCAACAGCCTCTTTAATTTTCACAAGTTCTTCCTCCAAGATTTCTAGTACGAATGCCAATGTAATGCCACGACCATCCTCCAAGATACCTTTTGGATGACGAATCCATTGCCATACTTGTGTACGGGAGATTTCTGCAGTTGCAGCATCCTCCATTAAGTTGTTAATCGGTGCAGCTCCGTTTCCTCGTAGCCAAGAAGCGATGTACTGAACCCCTACACTACAGTTAACACGAAGACCTTCAAGTGTAATTGTACCTTCTGGAACAGCTACTAAATCTTCTGCTGCAACAGTTACATCCTCACGTTTTTTATGGATTTGGTTTGGCGTCGTCATAATCGCATCAAACTGTTCCATCGCCGTTGCAACCATACCTGGATGTGCTACCCAAGTTCCATCATGGCCATCTGTTGCCTCACGGCGTTTATCTTCTGCAACCTTTGCAAATGCCACAGCATTCGCGTCATCATCACCCTTAACAGGGATTTGTGCTGCCATCCCACCCATCGCAGGAGCATTACGTTTATGACATGTTTGAATACATAAAGACGTATATGCCTTCATGAATGGTACAGTCATTGTCACTTGTCCGCGGTCTGGTAAAATTACATCGGGTTGATTGCGCAGACGTTTAATATAGCTGAAAATGTAATCCCAACGTCCACAATTCAGACCCGCTGAATGTTCACGTAGTTCATATAAAATTTCATCCATTTCAAATGCTGCTAAAATTGTTTCGATTAATACAGTAGCCTTAATTGTCCCTTGTGGAATTCCAATATAATCCTGTGCATAAACAAAGATATCATTCCATAAGCGAGCCTCTAAATGGCTTTCAAGCTTCGGTAGGTAGAAATAAGGCCCAGTACCTTGTGCCAATGCATTTTTAGCATTGTGGAATAAATACAGACCGAAATCAAAGAAACTACCTGAAATCGGTTCCCCATCCACTAGTACATGCTTTTCAAGTAAATGAAGACCACGTGGACGAACTAATAATACAGCTGTTTCTTCGTTTAACTTATATGTTTTACCATTGGATGCTTGTGTGAATTCAATTGTCTTATTAATAGCATCACGCATATTAATCTGGCCGCCAATCATGTTTTCCCATGTCGGAGCAGATGCATCCTCAAAGCAAGCCATAAACATTTTTGCACCAGAGTTTAGAGCATTAATAACCATTTTACGGTCAACAGGTCCTGTAATTTCTACACGACGGTCTTGCAAATCTGCTGGAAGTGGCGCAATTGTCCAATCTCCCTCACGAACATGCTTTGTTTCTTGTAAGAAGTCGAGTTTCTCACCTGCATCAAGACGCTTTTGACGTTCTTGACGAGCCTCTAACAGCTCTTTTCTACGAGCATCAAATTTTTCATGCAGGGCAAGAACAAACTCAAGGGCTTCTGGTGTTAAAATTTCTTTTGTTTGCTCGTTTTGTTCCCCAACAATTTTAAGCTTACCTGTTGTTGCTTGTTCCATCAGTTGTTTCCCCCACCTTTACGATTTTAAATAGTCATCCCCCGCTTTAGGAGGAGCGGAGGAGACAGATCTATGATTATGAATTTAGGAATACACGTATTTTATGAAACTTATACGAATTGTTCTGTTTCAGTAGAGCCAGCCATCGCTGTTGTAGAAGAAGTACCACCAGAGATAACTTGAGATACGTCATCAAAGTAACCAGTACCTACTTCACGTTGGTGACGTGTAGCTGTGTAGCCTTTTGATTCTGATGCAAACTCAGCTTGTTGTAGCTTAGAGTATGCAGCCATACCATTATCTTTATAATCATGCGCAAGCTCGAACATAGAGTGGTTTAATGCATGGAAACCAGCTAATGTAACAAACTGGAATTTATATCCTAACTTACCTAACTCGCGTTGGTATTCTGCGATTTCTTCTTCTGATAGATTCGCTTTCCAGTTGAATGAAGGTGAACAGTTGTAAGCTAACAATTTACCTGGGAATTCAGCATGAATAGCTGCCGCAAATTCACGAGCTTCCTCAAGTGATGGCTTAGAAGTTTCACACCAAATCAAATCTGCATATGGCGCGTATGCTAAACCACGAGCAATCGCTTGTTTGATGCCTGGTTTTGTACGGAAGAAGCCTTCTGGAGTACGTTCGCCAGTAATAAACTCAGCATCACGCGGATCGATATCAGATGTTACCATATCAGCAGCGTCAGCATCTGTACGAGCGATTAAAATCGTCTCAACGCCCATTACATCTGTTGCAAGACGAGCAGCAATTAAGTTACGAACAGCATTTTGTGTTGGAAGTAAAACTTTACCACCTAAGTGACCGCATTTTTTCTCAGAAGCTAATTGGTCTTCTAAGTGAACACCAGCAGCTCCAGCTTCAATCATGCCTTTTACAAGTTCAAATACATTCAGAGGACCACCGAAGCCTGCCTCAGCATCTGCTACGATTGGAGCGAACCAATCAAATTGATCTACACGTCCTTCAGCATGATCGATTTGATCTGCACGTTGTAAAGCTTGGTTAATACGCTTAACTACTGCCGGTACAGAGTTTGCTGGATATAAAGATTGGTCAGGATACATTTGACCAGAAAGGTTAGCATCAGCAGCTACTTGCCAGCCTGATAAATAGATTGCTTTTAATCCGGCTTTCACTTGTTGTACAGCTTGATTACCAGTTAATGCACCTAATGCATTAATGAACGGTTCTTCATGTAAAGAGTTCCAAAGTCGAGCCGCACCTTTAGTTGCTAAAGTTTGTTCAAGTACAACAGAACCTTGTAACTTAACAACCTCTTCAGCTGAATAACCGCGTTCAATGCCTGCCCAACGTGGGTTTTCTGCCCATTGTTTTTCTAATGCTTGGATTTTTTCTTGACGTGTTGACATATTAAAATTCCACCTTCCCCTTTGTATACAATACACTCTGTTAAAAAACTTTTAATCTACTGTTCCATAACAGGTTTATTTGTTGTAAATTAATATATAACAGAACATCTGAATTTTCATTATTTTTAGATAAAATACCAAATTTTAATGATGAAACCGCTTTTTTCGGCGACGAAATTTGGTAAACTGTTTACAAACAAGGGGGATATTCACAATGAACAATGAGTTTAATTCTTTGCCAAAAGATATTTCACAACAGTTTATTTCAATGTTAAAAGACTGGGTTCCAGTCCATTCATCTATTGCAATTGCTGCCGAAAACTCCTATATCTATTTTCATTCTGGACATCAAAACATCAATTTGGAGGTAGGTCAACAAGTACAATCCGGTAGCATTGCAGAGCAAGTTCTACGCACAAGGAAACGAACAGACGCCATTTTAGATAATTCCTTATTTGAAACACCCTATTACGGGATAGGCTACCCTATAAACATTTTAAATGTGCCTGCAGCACTTGTTGTAGTATTACCTTCAAGCTTTACCGAAAAAAAAGTAGAGCCCTTTCAATTTTTAACTGGAAAGCAAGAAGAGGAATGGAATCCTGTTGCAATTGAAAAAATCTCTCATATTGAAAGCCTGCAGAAAAAAACGTGGTTTTATGTGGAGGGGGAACAATTTAAAACAAGTATTACACTGAAAGAACTTCAAATGCGTCTACCGTCATCTTTTATTCGCATTCACAGATCTTATATTGTTAATATTCATTTCATAAAAAAAATGGCTCGTGATCTTACTTCCAACTTTATTGTCACGCTAAAGGATGGAAGTGAACTACCCGTTAGCCAATCTTATTTAAATAATCTTCGAAACGCTCTTGAATTTTAGATTTTTCCTTGGCGAAATGTTGTTGCTGTCGCTTCGCTTTCGCACAGAAAACACTTTTGTTGCTGTCGCTTCGCTTTCGCACAGAAAACACATTCGTTGACTGAAAATAAAAGGCTGTCCTATACATTTGTTGTATAAGACAGCCTAAAAATTAAAAAAGCCTGAGAAACAATTCTCAGACTTTAGATTGCCTAGCGACGTCCTACTCTCACAGGGGGAAGCCCCCAACTACCATCGGCGCT
>NZ_JARVRU010000225.1:0-12908 GCF_030209535.1 Lysinibacillus sp. fls2-241-R2A-57 | reverse complement strand
ACCTAAAGCAACTGCTCCATCAACAAATAATACTGCTTCAAAGGAGAATACACCTAAAGCAACTGCTCCATCAACAAATAATACTGCTTCAAAGGAGAATACACCTGAAGCAACTGCTCCATCAACAAATAATACTGCTTCAAAGGAACTTTTAGTGAAAGCTTCAGCCTATACGGCTTCATGTGAGGGATGTTCTGGTATTACTGCTACTGGAATTAACCTTAAAACAAACCCAAATGCGAAGGTCATCTCAGTTGACCCAACTGTAATTCCACTGGGTAGTAAAGTTTATGTGGAAGGCTATGGTGAAGCAATCGCAGGGGATACTGGCGGTGCAATTAAAGGAAATCGAATCGATGTCTTTTTCCCTTCTCAACAAGATGCAATTAATTTTGGAGTAAAACAATTAAAGGTCACAATATTAGACTAACTTAACCGGTCTAATAAGCAAAAAAAGAACCAGATTAGGTTCTTTTTTGCTTATTTATTCAATCCTGGACCATATTCTAAAATGCATAATTCTTGGTGATTCTTTCTATCTGCAGTTAAGTTCTTTAAAAAAACCGCACTTACTTATGATAAGGATCTCCAAAATTAATGCTAAATTGATGTTTATTGAGGTTAGTATAATCCCTCCCTATATTCCAATATGGAATCAAAACTGATCATTTTCCGCAATTCTGTTCACCTAAACTCTCTGTTATGCTCAAACAAAGGAGATGAAGAGAAATGACAACAACATGGAATGCCAATTTATATGATCAAAAGCATGACTTTGTTTCAAAATTTGGAGGAAGCTTAGTAGACTTACTTGCACCACAAGAAAATGAAGAAATTTTAGATGTCGGTTGTGGCACAGGTGATTTAGCATATGAAATTGCAACGATTGGTGCCAATGTTCAAGGGATAGATGCCTCGCACGATATGATTTTCGCTGCACAGCAAAAATATCCTGACATTAAGTTTCACACACTGGATGCTACCGCACTTCACATGACAAATCAATTTGATGCGGTCTTCTCAAACGCTGCCCTTCATTGGATGAAGCAGCCGGATGGAGTCATTCAAAATATTTACACTGCACTTAAACAAGGTGGTCGATTCGTTGCTGAAATGGGGGGCCACGGTAATATTGCTTCGATTGTATGGGCACTTCAAAAAAGTATGGAGGAATTAAAACTATCTTATATAGAAGAATATTTCCCATGGTATTTTCCAACTTTAGAAGAATATCAGTCGAAATTAGAAAATGCAGGCTTTACTGTTGAAATGATTACACTATATGAGCGCCCAACACCTCTTCAAGGCGAGGATGGACTACGTAATTGGCTAGTAATGTTCAGCAATAATATGCTCAAGCATTTATCAGAAACTGAAAAAGAACAGATCTATGCAAAATGCGAAGAATTATTAAAGCCTATGAATTATCAGGACAATCAATGGGTTGCTGATTATTGTAGATTACGCTTTGTTGCAATAAAAAAATAACATTTTTAAATATAGAACAGTAAAAAAGCAGACCTTCTCACAAATGGAATCGCAGTAAACAGAATAATTTAGTACGTAAAAAACGCTTGGAAAGTCCAAGCGTTTTCCTTTATATTTATTTGTTTGAAATTCCAGACTGCATTTCGTAATTTCTAACGACCATTCCGTTTACTTTTATCATTCCAAACTTCTCATAATAAGGAACTAAGCCATCCTCACAGCACAAATCAACCATATAAATATCATCAAGCTCTTTTAACATTTGTTTGACTAATTCCTTGCCAATGCCTTTATTTTTATAGTCTGGCAAAACTTCAAGGAACGGAATGTAGGCTGATAGAACCCCATCGCTAATCGCTGTTATAAATCCAACTACTTGATTCGTATTATCGTCTAAAGCAATGACCACTTTATTACTGTGTTTTAACAGCTTTAAGTGAGTTTGTGGATTTGGTGGATTAGGCCAATCAACAAAAAAGCCATTCAGCATATCAGAAGAAATTCCATCAAGTGAATTTTTGTATATCAACATATATCAACTCCTAAATTATTTTTTAATTTTAGGCTGATGATATATATCAGAAATAAAGTAACAAAATTGCGACCTCCAAACTTTTTTGGGATTACTTTAAGATATTTCGATTCAAATTCTAAAAGTCCTTCTTCTTTGTGCTTTTTGTTTATTTTCTAATCCGCCAAAATATATTTCTATCGGTAAACAAAAAGAACGTATATTTTCAATTAAAAATATACATTCTTCTATTTTTTCGTGAATTTAAACGCGTTAAATATCCCTCTTTTTAAAGTGGCTTTCAAGTTTTTAAACTACATTAATAAGAAATTGCCCTTTTTTAGCCTTCAATTCAAAAGAATATTTTATATTATTCTTTAGTTCATCCAATTTCACGCTTTTCCCAGGGGATAGCTTAAATTCATCTACTACAACATGGCCATTTTCATCTTTTATTCTTAAAATTACATCACTATTACTATTTGCATGATTAACGATTTCCTTGTTCCAAAAAACACTATCGAACTTTAAATAATCCTTATCGTCAAAATATAATGTAGTCCACTCATCTTTATCATCTGTTAAATTTACAGTAGCAGTACTCATTGGAAAAAAGATTTGATTTACAGCTCCCACTTCTTGAACAACTAGTGAGCCTATGATTGTGATACTAAAAGTAATCAAAATGGTAATTAAAACTTGAATACGACGCTTTTTATTAATTTTTTTAAATGGTGCTTTTGCTACTATTACTTCTTCTGGCAGAATATCAGTTGTTGGCTGTTCCATCACATCTAGATGTAACCTACACTCTTCACAACAATTTAAATGTTCCTCGACAACTTTAGTAGTATCTTCACTACAAATACCATCAATATAAGAGGGTAATAAATCCTTTATAATATTACAGTTCATTTAGTTCACCTCGGATCCTTTCTACTAATTTTAATTTGGCTCGATAATATGTTACCCTTGCCCAGTTTTCACTTTTATCGAATATCTCTCCAATTTCTTTGAAGCTAAGATTGACGGAAGTTCTAAGTAAAAATATTTCACGATACGGTTCTTTTAATAGATGAATTTCTCTATGTAATGAAATAAATGTATTACGATTTGCAAGTTCCTCGTCTGGTAATTCCGCATTAGATGGTACATCCAACCCCATTTCCATCATTTGTTCCACACTCAAATGGCTATGACGTTTTTCCTTTTTTAAATAGTTATAGTATGTATGCTTTGCAATCTGACATAACCAAACAGACATCTTACATTCACCGTTATATCGCTCAATCGACTTTACAGCTTGATAAAAAGTTTCTTGCGTCAGTTCCTCAGCTAAATCGACATTAGTTGTTAAACAAATAAGAAAACGTTTTACTTCATCTGCATATGATTTGTAAATTTCACTTAAATTCTCCACTGTCCTCCCTCCCCTCACTAGAATCTACGGTGACACTTATATATAGATATTAAATAGGATTCGTTACAAAATTTTTTATTTTTTACAAAAAAATTAATTTTTATATAAAAAATCCTTCACAATCATGAATTTACTCAAATTGTGAAGGCTCATAAAACTATTTTAAGGTAACATTTTCCCTATCATGAACGAGGTAATAAAATCACCATTACTCCAATTAAACAAATACCTGCTCCAACCCAGTCTAAGACATCTGGTTTTTTCCCGTCGATTCCCCAGCCCCACAAAATGGAAAGGACAATAAAGACACCTCCGTAGGCTGCATAGACCCTTCCAAAGGTTGGGAAGGTCTGAAAAGTAGCGACAACTCCATATAAAGCTAACGCAATCCCGCCTATAATGCCCCAATAAAACGGTTTACCTTCTCTTAACCAAAGCCAAATTAAATAGCCGCCCCCAATTTCGCCAATACCTGCGAGGATAAATAATAATGTTGCACTAATCATTTTTTTCACTCTTTCTATATATTTTTAAAAGAAAATTTTAGCATTGTCTACTCTATTATACATAAAAGCACTTTACCATTAATGAAATCAAAAAAAATTTCGCTTCTCTCCTGTTCAACCAAGGTAAAAAAATGGTTTATTTTAATGGGAGATAGGCGAAATATTGAAGTAGATATCGCTATTATGTTTTTACTACCCTTACTTGTACCATACTTTTTTGCTATATTTTCTTTAATACAATCCCCAATATGTAATCGTATCCGTTACGCCTATAATAATCAGAACAACACCTGCTCCGATTTGAATGATTCTCCCCATTTTCATGCTTGTCCGCATAATGAATCTTTTTGCATCAAATAAATGAATAAGCCCAAGCATCACCAAAAGGGGTACAGAGGTTGCCACACCAAAAATCGCCGGCAAAACTAATCCATACGAAGATGTAGCGACTGTTGGCATTAACCACACAAAGAAAAGAACGAACATCGTTGGACAAAAAGCAATGGAAAAACTAGCACCCATCAGAAAGGAACCCAATTTCCCCTCTTTTAAAACGGTCGGAATATACGAAGGAATTCGATTCAGAAATTTTAATTTTAAAATTCCAATCAACACAAGTCCTGTTATAAGCATGATTGGACCAATTGCTTGGCGAAAAATAGGAAAATACTTAGTCATCTTAGTTTCAAAGGACTGACCGAATAGCCAAGCAAATAAGCCGATTAAACTAAAAACGACGACTTTCCCAAGTATAAAAAACATGATTTCTTGCCAATTGCTTTTCATTTGCAATGTTCGACTTCCATAAAAAGTGATAGCACTCATATTCCCCGATAATTGACAAGGTGCTAATGCGCCTATTAATCCAAGTAGAATCGCAATAATAAACGGTGAATGTTCATAGGAGTTTAAAAATACTGTTATAGGTTCACTGATGATTTGGCTTATTTTCGACATCAAACTATACATATAGAAACACCTTCTATTTTTATTCTAATAACTTACCCTTGGTAGCAAGTTTATTCCAAGTAATACCTTCATCTTTCGTTAGATAAATATCAATATTGTTTGTCATAAAAACGATTTCTTTAGGATTTTCAGGGTTTGTTGCGATATATAAAATGGGCTGTAAATTTTCTTCTTTAGGTAATGGAATGTTTTTTTCATCTTTTTTATCAAAGAAGAATGCCTTAAGCTTTACTTGCTCATTTTCGAAATTTGAATAGAATCCGCCTATTTGATTTAAAATCACAAATGTCACCATTTTAGCATGATTGATTAATGTAAAGTTTTCACCATAATCATTGGACATAAATACCCCATCTTGACTCCCTACTACTAATAGCTCCTTTTTCGTTGGATGTGCTACTAAATTAGAAAGTGTATTCGAGTTGTATCCCTTCATGTTAACCTTTGTCCACGATTCCCCTTCATTTTCAGAAAAATGTAATCCAACTTCCATGTCATTAGTAGCGGTTTCATTATAAACATACACCATATTAGAATTATAACCAGCTGCAAGATAATGGAAATCGTTTTCTCCATAAAACGACAATTGTTCAAAGCTCGCACCGCTGTCAGTACTTTTTATTAAGCCAAATGGATTTTTCAAATTTGATCCTTTTTCGGGATGTCCGCTCGCAAAGAAACCATCTCTTGTCGCTTGAAAGCCCATATAATCATGTTTCTGACCATTCGCTTCTCGCCATCCATCTTGACCATATTTGTATAAACCATTGTGCGTTGCTATGGCTATTTCTTGTTGACCATTTATATAACCTAAACCATGGATATGTTCTACTGTACTATTTTTAATTTCTTCATACGTAAATCTCTTATCCTCATTAGCAATACAAGTAGATAATACAGATATTGCAACTAACAAACTAAACATTATTTTTCCTGCTTTCATTTTTCCACTCCTCCTTAAACTAAGGTATCAATTCTGACATTCCACAGTTTAAAAGGTAAATATGAATAAATGATGCAGATTAACGCGAATAAAGCTTGATTAGAACTAATTTTGACCAAATTATGTCTATGTTTAAAGCGGCAATAGGGTTTATTAGCTTGTTCCTTTAGTCAGTAGATGGAATGACAAACCGCTAAGAATGCTTCAATATCCGCTGACAAATATTTCGATAAAAAATAGGTATTTGAAACAATATGGGAAAATCCCTGCACCGAGTAGCTATGAAGCAATTGCTGCTGAAATTCCGCCTCTATCACACTCTTTGGTAAAAAGGCGATACCTAATCCATGTTTGACAAAGTTTTTGATGACCTCTGTTTGATTAATATTCATACTTTTATAGCTTGGGAATCGTTGTAGTACTTGTTGTATGTCTTGCCAATAAGGTGCATATTCATGTGTTAAAATAGTTTCCTGCTGTAAAAGAGTCAGTGCATCTGTTGCTCTTTTTGACATCGGAGCAATCAATTGAAGTGGTTCCTGTGCTAGAAGAACTTCGTGAATGTCTCGTGTTGTTGTCAATTTTGATAAGCCGATATCTACTACACCTGCATATACCGCTTCTCCGATTTCATTGGATTTTAACAGTTCGATCGTTATTTGAATGGAAGGTCTTTGCTGCTGAAATGTATGAATGATTATCGGTAAAGTAGAATTAGCGATTTGAGGTGCAACACCAATTGTTAACTGAGATGTATACCCATTCATAAAGGACGCAGTATTTTGTAATCCTTCATCAATTGTTGCAATCATTTTCTCTGCTTGTAGTAAAAAATGGGCACCAATATGATTTAATTTCACATGCTTACCCTGTCTTTCAAAAAGCGTTGCTTGAAGTTCTTTTTCTAGATGTTGCATATGCTTCGATACTGTCGATTGAGTAATAAAACGTTGTTCTGCCGTCTCACGAAAATTCTCTGTTTTCGCAGCAACTATAAAAGTTCGTAACCATTCTGTCTCCATAAGTATGCCTCTCTAGTTTTTCATTCATTATATCGAAAACTGTTCACGTCTTGAAACCTTTTCCAAAATTATGCGTATGTATAATTATAAAAGTCAATAGGAGGAATTTGGATGTCATTTTTTAACAAAGCATTTGCAAGTATTGGGATTGGCTCGGCAACAGTCGATACAATACTAGAGAAGTCTACATACCAGGCGGGAGAAGTTATGCGTGGTGAAATCGTTGTGCAAGGTGGAAATGTTGAGCAGCAAGTCGATACTATTTTTTTGACGGTGAATACTACTTACATTCGAGAATCTAATGACCATAAATATACGGAAGTCGCAGCTCTACAAAAAGTTAAAGTAACAGAGCCATTTGTGATTGCAAGCGGTGAGAAGAAAGTATTTCCTATTTCATTCACATTGCCATTCGAAACACCTATTACGGCGGGTAAAACAAAAGTATGGATTCAAACTGGACTTGATATTAAAAATGCAGTAGATCCAAATGATCGAGATTATATTCGTGTCCAACCTTCCGAGCTTGCAGAACGTATTCTTGGTGCAATTAACGGACTTGGATTCCGTTTACGCGAAGCCGAATGTGAGCAGGCGCCAGCTCGATTCCGTGGGTACTATCCATTCATTCAAGAGTTTGAATTTGTGCCAACTGGGCAATTTAGAGGACATTTAGATGAACTTGAAATCGTCTTTTTATCTCAAACTAATCATTCAGTAGAATTACTCATGCAAATTGATCGAAAAGTAAGAGGTATTGGTAGCTTCTTCTCTGAAGCTTTAGATATGGACGAAAGCAATGTCAGAACAACAATTACGATACAGGACTTACCTAATATTCAAGCAAAGCTACAGCAAATTATTTCTAAACATTTGTAGATTCAGAAAAAAACAGAAAACACGGTATGAAAACCAAATTTCATACCGTGTCTTTTTTATGCTGTCACATCACGTTTCATGAAGGACGTATAGCTAATCACAAGGAAAACAACCGCATAAATCGCGAGAATTGTAAGAGAGAATGGCATTGTAATACCTTCTATCATTAAATTACCACTTTCATACTGTGTTAAATTAGAATGTGTTATCCAAATATATTTAACAAATTCGTATCTACTTAAGAACATCACAATCATTCCACCCATAAACGATAAGAACATCGTTAAACCAATCGCTAAAGAGCTTGAACGGAAAACTGAGCCCACTAAGAAAGCAAACAATGTTGACATCACAAAGTCTCCGCCAGACAGTAAATAGTGATATGCTAAATCATTCCATACTGCTTTTTCAACAATCTGACCATTGACCATCTCTAATTCAACACCTGTTGTACCGCCATATAGTATTAACCCTACTAGAGCGCTAACTACTACATTGACAACAACTAAAAAGAGTCCGAATATGAAGGTTGTCAATAATTTTGAAGTTAATATTTTTGCACGTGACATCGGACGTGTTAACAGCATTTTAATTGTACCTGTTGAGAATTCATTTGATACGATACTTGCTGCGATAATCACTGTAAACAATGTCACTAAAGTTAGCATATTACCTGCAAATGACATAAAGCTTGCAAGGCTTCCCTCTGTTTGAGATGGCACGTCATTTGCTAATCGATACTCAGAAATAGCAATTTGCTCTTCAATGTGTTTTTTATCTGCTTCTGAAACATCGTCACCCTTCAACATGTCTTTATTATTATTAATGACCTGTTGTTCACTTTCCTGCCACGATATATCCTCTGTCGTTTTTGTATCATAGTATTTCATCATAATACCAGGACCAACAATAAAGAGGATTAATAGTGCGACCATTGCCCAAGTTCCTTTTTTATGCCACAATTTCATCCATTCATTTTGAATTAGCTTCAGCAATTTGGCCACCTCCTGTCATTTCTAAGAATTGATCCTCTAATGTTTTTTGATGTGGTTGTACGGCAAATAATTGAATATCTTCATTGACAAATTGCGTAATTAGTTTCGGAATATCCTCTTTCTTTATTTCTACCACGTAACCATTATTCTCTTTAACAAATTTGTAATCGAGCTTTTGTAGGTGAGCAGCAGCCTGTTCATTTGGTGTAGCTTCAATATAATAAAACGAAGAAGTTTCAATGTGAATATCACGAATATCGATAAGCTTACCATTTTGTATGACAGCAACTCGATCACACATTAACTCAATTTCAGATAATAAATGGCTAGAAACAAAAACAGATACTCCATCCTCAGCCGCGATTTTACGTAAATACATACGAAACTCACGAATGCCTGCTGGATCTAGACCATTTGTTGGTTCATCTAAAATTAAAAATTTTGGTCGATGAAGTAGTGCCTGAGCAAGTCCTAAACGCTGACGCATCCCAAGTGAATACGTCGATACTTTTTCATGAATGCGTTTCTCTAGACCGACCTGTCTAACCACCTCTTCAATACGCTCTTTTGTGACGTTTTTATGCATGCGCGCAAAATGCAATAAGTTTTTATAACCCGTCATAAATTTATACATTTCCGGGTTTTCTACAATTACGCCGATCTTACTAATTGCTTCTTCATAATTCTCCTGTAAGGAAAGGCCATCAACAATAACTTTCCCCTCTGTTGGATGCATAAGCCCTGTCATCATACGAATAGTCGTCGTTTTCCCTGCGCCATTTGGTCCTAAAAATCCAGTGATTTGACCTGGATATAAATCGATATTTAATTGCTGAATTAATTGCTTACCACGAATAGTTTTTGATAAATTTTGCAATTGAACTATTGGTTGTGTTGTCATTAATTTCATCCTTTCTTATAATACGTCTTCATCCATTGCACAGCATCCTTATTCGTAATATCTCGAATCGTCTCTACTTCCTCATGTGCAATAATCGATCCATTTTGTAGTAAAATGATTTGATCTAAAATAGGTTCTACCTCATATACTTCATGCGTTGATAACAGTATTGTTTGGTGTTCAATATCTGTAAATTGAATTAACCCTTTAATAAGCTGTTCACGAACAATTGGATCCAGGCCAGAAAATGGCTCATCCATTAAATAAAAGGGTACTTCTCGCCCAAGAGTTGCGGCCATTTTCATTCGACCTCGGTTCCCCTTTGATAATTGCCGTAGCTTCATATTTTTATCAACGTTTAAAAACTCTGCAACGATACATGCCTTATCATACGAAAAATCTTCAAATTGAGAGGCATAGTGCTGAAAAAGCTGCTCTCCTGTGTAAAAATCAAAAAACAA
Source organism: Lysinibacillus sp. fls2-241-R2A-57 (assembly GCF_030209535.1). Lineage (NCBI taxonomy): Bacteria > Bacillati > Bacillota > Bacilli > Caryophanales > Bacillaceae > Lysinibacillus > Lysinibacillus sp. fls2-241-R2A-57. Next base: position 2,813 of record NZ_JARVRU010000225.1, on the reverse strand, counting down.
ATCAATATCTGGTAAATAAGCAATCTGATCAGCACTTCTACGTGTAACAGCCTTTCCATTTAGCAAGACCTCACCACTAGATGGTCGTAATAAGCCCGCTAATACTTTTAATAGTGTCGACTTGCCACTCCCATTTTCTCCAACAAGCCCAATGATTTGGCCGACCGGAATGGAAAAAGTCACATCTTGCAAAATTGGCTTTTTCATATAACGAAAAGAAACATTGGATAGTTGTAGCATTTATTTCACCTCACGATTTTTTTTGTAACACAACGAGCATCTCTTCCTTGGAAAATCCAAGTGCTTCAATGGAAGATAAAAAATTATCTGCCAATTCGTTTTTCATATCTTCTCGTAAAAGATCAATCCGCTCTTCATTGGTTGTAATAAATGTACCTTGACCTCGTTTCGTTTCCGTTATATTCATGGCTTCTAACTCCTTATACACGCGTTGTACGGTATTTACATTAACACCTGTTTCGACTGCATATTCTCGAACAGAAGGAAGTCGATCCCCAAGCACTAACTTTCCTTTCAAAATATCTCCACATATCCGATCTACAAGTTGGCTATATATGGGCTTATCACGTGAAAAGTCGATTGTCATCGTAAAACCACCTTTTCAAGCCACTTCGTTGCCACGATAAATAGGATTGCGATTAAAATTATCGTCCCTACTTCTTCCACAACGTAAAGCGTGCTGATATTAAAGTCCATAGTCAATACTTTTGCCTTAGGTAAATAGTGTTCCAACCAATCTAATGGAATTTCAATATGTCGGAAAATATTAGCGTACAGCTGGCTTTCAGTAAATTTATACCATAAATTCATACTGAAGAAAAAAGCACCCATCATAATAACAATGGAAAAGCGACCAATGAAGTGCTTCATTTGGAGATAAAATGCTAAAAATAATAGCAGTATGACAAGCATCATCCATTGTAAAATGACTGAAAGTCCTACAGTAAGTATTAGTGCTAATAATATTTGTCCAAAGTTGGCAACAAACTCATCTTTTACATTGTACATGGCTATAATTATAAAAATTAAATTGTAGATAGCATATCCAATTAGGGAAAAAATAACTTTAACACCTACAAGCTGTGAAATAGAACTAGTGGAATGTAGCCATATTTCTTTGATCTTTAAATCATGTCGCATACTAGCTAAAAATTGTAATACCGAAAAAAATCCGCCTAATACAATCACCATCATTGTGAGTGCAAATGACAGCTGATTTTTCGGTAATGTAAAGCCATCAACAAATCGTTCTACTAAATATGGAATCACCAACGACAACATAATCCCTGCAAAAATCCCAACAAATAGCCAAGCCCTAAAAAGCACCCATTCCTTTTTGAATAACCCTGCAAAATTTTTCAACTCAAACACCTCGTGTTATAGTGTACTAGTTAAATAGTACACTATAACTTTTAAGTTTGCAAGCATTAAATACAAAAAAAGGGAAGAGCCTTTAAAATACAGGCTTCTTCCTTTATTTTGTAATGAGATTAAGTTTAAAAAAGTTTTGCTGAATACTTTTATATTCTACGACACACGGTCTTGTTAAATTTTTTATGTACTATCAGGTGCGTTTTCCATAGAGTTAACAAGCCTTGCAAAAAAATACGGCATCGTATTGTTATGAAGAAGAATACAACATCCTCTGTTTTTTGAATAAGAGATAGGTAATATAACCGGTGTAGTCGCTATTACTTCAAACACAATTTTCAATTAATTGCTAACAACTTACTTTAAATCACATCTTACCGTTTTTTCTTTATCATTTGCTTCATGTAAACTTCTACAATAAATTATTCCTTAGCGAAAAATTTGGGGTCAATTTGATCAATAACTGAAGTAACAGTATAAAAAGATTCTATTTTCCTTTTGTCATCATATGTTAATGCCGTTTGTCTATTTTTAATAAAAACTACCCAATCATTTTCTATCTCACTTATGTTCTTTCCGTATATTTCTTTTATTTTTTTAGCCAAGTCCTCTTCGTTGTATAGTTGTTCAAACTTTTCTAATCCATAAGTGTCAATTAAATAAGTAATAAAAGAAGCTGAATGAATATAGCTCATCCATCGAAGGGTGTACTCTTTTTGGCTTGTAAGAGCTGGGCGAAAATAGGCATCGTCTTGATTCGGATCTATCAACTTGCTAATTGGTATAAATTTGTTTGAATCGATAAAGTACTTCATAAGCTTATGGGTATATGACTCATTTTCCCCATACGTATCTTCCATATAGGTAGCAAAACCCTCCTGCGTAAAATAGCCCCTGCTTGTATCAAAATTATTGCCATAACCAAGTAAGGAATGTGTCAGTTCATGGACAAGTGGATATTGGTTTTCCTTAATGTCATATAGTTGAAGTTCCGATTTCAAACCCCAAGACACTCCATTTCCTTCATTGAGAAATACATTTATTCTCTCGGATGGAACATATGCAGTATGAATTGAATTCTGAATTTCATCATAGGCATTAAGGAGTTCCTCTTTTATTGATTCTACTTTTTCTTGTGGGACCTTAATTTTATTAATAATTTCAAAGGTAATTTCCCCATCCGGTGTAACGACAATATTTTCATCATTTTTTCCTTTAGGAACAACTGAATCCTGAGTACAGGCTGTTAATAAGAATATCAATATAAGGAAGAAGTTTCTAAATTTAAACATATTACCTCCTAAAAAAGTATTTTCCAGTTAATACGAATTCCACATCCAGAAGTTTCATTTTTTTCAAAAAATAAGGCTCATCACCAAAAGTTGTGGATGACATTTGTTAAAACATATGCCATGTATTAG
>NZ_JARVRU010000007.1:0-66182 GCF_030209535.1 Lysinibacillus sp. fls2-241-R2A-57 | reverse complement strand
TCATCAGGTATCACCCCTTTTTTATTACTATCATTATAGCATGGGCTTACTATTAAACCTCTATAAAACATCAAAAACAAATTATGTTACTCACAAAACCTTATTATGTGTAAAGAACTATTAATCTCAGAGCCATCGAAGAAGAAAATATAGTTTCATACAAAAAAGGAGCCATGTTCGTTTTACTGTAAACATAGCTCTTTTTTCGTTATTTTCCATAACACTCCTTATATTTCTGCTACTACCAAAGGAACGGATTGTAGTATCCTTATCTATTACTGCCGCCAAACTTATGATTCTATATTTTGAAATGTAAGGTTTAATATATATACCTACATTTGTAACTACATTATAATAATTCCTTTGCAAGTAGCTTATAGGAATTCATGCGACTTTTTAGTGCATATTGATTGCAGTTTAGCATCACTTCATCAAATCCATACTGCTCTTGCTCTGCTACTAAAAATGCAGCGATTTCCTTAGGAGTTCCGACAAGATTGGCTTTACGATTTTCGGCAATTGTCATTTTATCCAACTCCGTAAGTGGATAATCCTGTGCTTCTTCCGGTGACATCACTTGAATGATTTGTCCCTTCATAAGCTGAAGACGAGTAATATCAATAGGCCTAGCCAAATATTCCGCTTCCTCTAATGTATCTGCAACTGTCGCCGCGTAAGTAACGATAATTTCCGATCTTTCCATATAACAGGAAGGAGTAAAGTAAGTTCGATACGTATCAAATATATCCTTTGACATATTTCCAGTGAAAAACTGCGCATATGAGTAACCCACACCTAATCGTCCCGCCTGCATAGCACTTTGACCACTGGATCCAAGCAACCAAGCCTCGGGTAATTGAATATTTACTGGTGCCGCTATCACTTGATCATAGACGTGCTCACCGGTTTTTTGGTTATTCATCAGTTTTAAAATGATTTCAAGCTTATCATATTGCTCTGTAAATCGTTCTCTTCTACCTTCTGCTAATGCATAAATAGAGGCATGGTCGCCACCAGGGGCTCTGCCAACACCAAAATCTATACGGTTCGGTGCTAAGCCACTTAATGTTTTAAAAACCTCTGCCAGCTTGTATGGTGAATAATGCATCATCATCACGCCACCGGTACCAATGCGAAGACGCTTTGTTTTCGCTGCTAAAAAAGCTGCTGTAACCTCAGGGGATGAACTTGCCAGCGAATGACTATTATGATGCTCTGCCAGCCACATACGATGATAGCCAAGTTCTTCACCTAATAGCGCTATTTGTTCTGTCCGCTGAAAAGATTCCTCAGCAGTATGACCTTTTAGTACAGGCATTTGATCTAAAATACTTAATCTCATCAAACACACCCCTTTATCTCTATGACCTCCTCTTCACTCTAATATAGTAAGGCTTTTTTACAAAGCAAAAGACCTTACTCATAGGCAAGCTGCTTCAAATGCCATGTTTCATAAACCATGCCAATAAGCAATCGATTTTGTTCCGCACTCAATACTACATCATTAAATTTCGTTGCATAAACAGTAAATTGCTGAGTTTGTTCATCTACTACAAACTGTAAAATTGCATGCCCCTTTTCACCATGAAATGCAATATCACCTGATAATTCGACAACATGCTCGCCTGTTTTAGCCTTATAATATCGCCAATATGGTTCAAAAAATGCATAATTAAATGCATTTCGAACAGATACATCTGAAAAATTTTCCAAATATCCTTCTTTTACTATATCGATATACTCATGATCTGTTATATCTTTTTTAGCATTATAAACATACCCGACAAGCAACCCCATAAACACAACACAAATAAATACTCTTATATGATTTCCTAAACTCAAATGTCATCACGTCCCCTTCACGTAAAAAACACCTTTTCATACATAATACATTAAAAACATCACTTGAAATAGAATATTTTTGTTTTTTGTAGAAACCAAAGAGATTGAAAAGAGTTTTTAATACTACACTATCTAAAAAATTTATAGAGAAATACTATTAAAGCTATTTACAGCCATTTTTCATTTCGCTAATATCAAATTATTATTATAGAAAAGAGATGACCTACTGTGCCTTTCGATTTAGATGTAAACATTTTTCTCATTCTTATCTTTTTTGGTTTTCTAGCCGCATTTATCGATTCTGTTGTAGGTGGCGGCGGGCTTATTTCATTACCAGCACTCATGTTTGTTGGTCTACCACCATCTACGGCCGTGGCTACCAATAAATTAGCGGGTACAATGGGGTCACTAACAAGCACTTTGACTTTTTATCGCTCTGGAAAATTGGATATTAAATCCGTTTATAAATTGTTCCCGTTTGCTTTTATAGGTTCAATGATTGGTGCATGGATTGTCCATCTGATGGATCCTAGCGTTCTAAAACCACTAATGCTTGTCATGCTAGCCGCCGTAGCTATTTACACTATTTTCAAAAAAGACTGGGGTAGCATTTCTACTCATAAAAAATTGACACCTAAACGTTACGCAATTTTTGTGGCGACCATTACCTTAATTGGGTTCTATGATGGCTTTTTAGGTCCAGGGGCAGGCTCATTTCTACTGTTTACTTTTTTAATAGTTGGCTTTGACTTTTTAAAATCAGCAGGCAATGCCAAATTTTTAAATTTCGCAAGTAATATCGCCGCCCTTCTTATGTTTATATACTTAGGGCAAATAAATTATGCCTATGGTTTACCGATGGGACTTGCACAAATTGCTGGAGCAATTGTTGGTTCTAAATTTGCCATTAAACGTGGTAGCGGGTATGTACGCAAATTATTTATCGTAGTGACAATTCTATTACTCTTGAAAAATACATATGATTATTTTTCATAATTAATTCGTTCTATCTATACAGTGAAACTTGAATCAGTGGAGGGTTCTTCATCCCTCACTGATTATTCGTCTTCACCAATTGGAATGATACGGGCGGGAGTTTTACTGCCCGTTTTTGCGGGATACAACTTATCTAATACTTGAGGTAAGTTTTTTATTGTTATCAACTTTTTCTCCCCTTTGGCACGTCTAGTAGTTGTATACAAATTGAAAATGTTAAAAAGGAGCTTCTTTGGACATGAAAAAACGAAATGCATTTCAACATGAAGAAATATTTGTCCAGTTTATTCGCGAACAGAAAGAACGTTTTTATTTGCTCGCGTATAACTATACGAAAAATGAACAGGACGCACTTGATGTTGTACAAGATAGTATTCAAAAAGCAATGCTTTCACTTGATCGACTAGAAAATGTCGAGTATATGAAAAGCTGGTTTTATAAAATCGTCGTACGTACAGCTATTGATTTTTTACGTAAGCATAAACGCTTACAGGTGACAGACGATGATACATTGCAATATTTAACACCTGCACAAGAGGATGTCTACGAAAACGTTGATTTAGAGCATGCGTTAGAAGAGTTACCTCTAATGTATCGTGAAGTTGTCATTTTACACTATTTTGAAGATTTAAAGCTCGCTGATGTAGCTAATATCCTTAACATTAAGCTAAGTACAGCCAAATCTCGCCTTTATAAAGCGTTAAAACTCTTAAAAATCCAAATGCAAGACGTGAAGGGAGAAACAGCACATGGATGAAAAATTACAACAATTAGAAAAGCAATATAATGAAATACCCATTCCAAAAGAACTTGATTTTGTCGTTGAAAAAGCACTTAAGCAAGGCAAAAAGAAGAGAAAAAACCGAGCACCACAATGGTTACTTGGATCTGCAGCAGCTGCAATGCTTTTTACAGTTAGTTTAAATGTCAGTCCCGCAATGGCACGAACACTTTCAGAAATTCCTGTAGTTGGTAGCATCGTCAAAGTATTAACATGGACTGAATATGAAGTAAAAGAAGAAACCTTTGATGCTGACATTAAAGTACCTGCTATTGAAAACTTAGAAAATAAAGATCTTGCAAATACTTTAAATGAAAAATACCGTTCAGAAGGTAAGGCTCTATATGATGCTTTTGTTTCAGACGTTCAATATGTAAAGGGACAAGGAGGTGGACATGTAGGGATAGATAGCGGTTATGAAATCAAAACAGATAATGACCAGATCTTATCGATTGGCCGTTATACCGTCAATACAGTTGGATCGTCTTCTACAACTATGCAATACGATACAATTGATAAAAAAGAAGAAATATTAATTACATTGCCGATGCTATTTAAAGATGATAATTATATTAAAACTATCAGTGAAAACATTAAGGAACAAATGCGTGAACAAGTTGCATCCGACCCGGATAAAGTGTTCTGGGTAAAAGGAGGAGGCATTCCTGACGAAGAACTTTTTGACGACTTTAAAGCTATTAAAGCTGACCAGCAGTTCTACATTTCCGATAAAGGCAAGCTTGTTATTTCTTTCGATAAATACGAAGTAGCTCCAGGAGCAATGGGCCTATTGGAATTCGAAATCCCAAGCGATGTCCTAAAAAATGATCTTGTAAGTTCTAAATATATTCATTAATCATTTTGCTAAAAATATAGTACCAAAACACGAGGTATTTGACGATAAATTGTCAAATACCTCGCTTTTTTATGTATCAATCACTCTTTAAATTCGCCTTTTAAGAGGAGACTGCCATGCTTATAATCCTCTCACTTTTTGTCTAAGCTAAAATGTATCAATTAACGTTAGAGGGTTTTCAAATGAAAGGCTTAGGATCAATTAGTATTTTACACGTTGTCTTCTTATCCATGACTGTCATTGGCTTAAAAAATCACGTGACAATTATTCCCCCGCTACTTGATGCTGCTGGAAGGGATGGATGGATATCTGTACTAATGGCCGCAGCTATACTATTCTTTTGGCTATTTCTTTTAGTTTATATTCAAAAAAAGACAAATCAGGAACCTATCAGGGACTGGTTAGATGGAAAAATTGGAAAAATCGGCTCCACAATCATCATTTATAGTATAGCAATATTTTTACTCATCCTCTCTGCTTTTACGATGGTTGAAACATTGCAATGGGTGAACACGACGTTTTTACCTCAAACTCCAGTCATAATCCTATTAATCATTTATACAGTTCTTTGTCTTTTACTCGTTACAACAAGTTTACAAACCATTGCTATTTTAAATGTCTTTGTATTATTCGGTGTAGTAGTCTTTGGATTTTTTGTCGCATTTACAAATTTACAAGTAAAAGAATACGGGTTATTACGTCCATTTTTTGAGCATGGATTCAATCCTATTATGAAAGGGATGATTTATCCGGCTTCAGGATATATTGAACTATTTATGCTTTTATTTTTACAACATCAATTTAAAGAGCGTATTCGTTGGTATCAATTTGGCATCATGCTTTTCATTTTAATGGGGCTGACTTTAGGTCCACTTATCGGTGCAATTACAGAATTTGGTCCAACTGAAGCTGCAAAGCAAAGATACCCGGCTTACGAGGAATGGGGTCTAGTATCAATTGGTCGCTATATTGAGCATCTTGACTTTTTCTCTATTTACCAATGGCTTACTGGAACATTTATACGAGTTGGCTTCCTTTTATATATTACAGCGGATTTATTGAAAATGACTGGGGACCCGAAACGAATATGGAAAATGCTAGCTCCTCCTTTCTTTCTGCTTTGTCTACCGTTAATTATTTTAAATGAAAACATACTTTTCAAGGTGAAAGGGAACTATATATTAACAGTTACTTTTATTTTCTTTTTTCTATTATCAATTTTTTTCGTACTAGTAGCTTTCTTTTCAAATAAGTCTTCAAAAAAGGGGAAGCCTGACAAACAAGAAATGGAAAGTGGTGAATCATAATGCCTCAGCAGGAGAAGGCTATAGATCTAAACACCTTAAAAAAACTATTTCAAAAATCAGCAGATATTCAATTTCAGGAATATACATTTAATCAACAAAAGGTTCAATTCATAACCTGTGATGCGATGATAGACCAACACCTGCTCAACGAAGTCATTATTCGGCGTATCCAATTTCTTTATGATCATTTAGCTGATACATCCTTTGAAGAAAATGTTACCAATCAACTTCATATTCCGACTCTTCAAAAAGTCAAAGATAAAGAAGAAGCCATTACCTTTGTTTATACTGGTTTTTTATTGCTTTATTTTGAAGAAGAAGGACTTTTATATGCTAGTAATATTGCTAAAAAGCCTAACCGAAATCCAGAAGAAACGAGAATGGAGGTTCTCGTTAAGGGGCCAAGGGATAATTTTATTGAAGATATTCGCATCAACATTGCACTGTTGCGCAAACGTTTACCTACGAATTCATTTTGTGTAGAAAAAGTGGAAGTAGGAAAACGTTCAAAAACAACCGTGGCCATTCTTTATTTTGATGATATTGTCGATATGGATATTTTACACGGAATAAAAAAGCAACTGGCATCTGTAGATACAGATATTGTCTTTAGTGGAGATATATTAATGGAGCGAATTAATAAAAACTCCAAACTGTTCCCAAAATTCGATTATACAGGGCGGCCTGATTATGCTATTCAGGCTCTAATTAGAGGTCGTTTTCTCATTCTCGTCGATGGTGTAGCATATGCCGTCGTCACACCTGTAAATTTATTTTTATTACTAAAATCTGCAGAAGATAATGAATATCCTGTTATTTTCAGTTCTATCGAACGACTTTTGAGGATTTTGGGGATTTTAATTGGTTTACTGTTGCCTGCATTTTGGCTCTCTTTAACGACTTATCACCAAAATCAACTGCCATTTCAGCTTTTAGCAACAGTTGTACAAGCCAAAACAGGTCTACCCCTCCCCTCCTCTCTCGAAATGCTACTAATGCTATTAATGTTTGAATTGTTTCGTGAAGCCGGTTTACGTCTGCCTTCCGTTATTGGAGGTACGATAAGCGTTGTTGGTGGTTTAATTATTGGTGATGCAGCCATTCGCGCAGGTGTGACAAGTCCAGAAATGATTGTAGTTATTGCTATCTCTACCATTGCATCATTTACTCTCGTTAACCAATCTCTTGTCACAACTATCAGTATTTTGCGTATTGCTTTCATTCTTGCCAGTGCATTTTTGGGTTTATTTGGATTTTTTATATCCCTTTACCTCACACTTCTTTATTTATGTAATATCCGAATCTATGGTTACTCTTACATGAATCTTGCAACAGATTTAAATTGGTCAACTATAAAAAAATCGCTCTTCCGCTTATCAGCAAAAAGCTACACTGAGCGTAATAAAGCACTTGCACCTCAAGATTCCACTCGTACCTCTAAAACAGTGAGAAGCAATGAAGGAAAAAACAGACAATAAGAAATATCCCCTCAAATGAGCGTTTCAATTTGAGAGGATATTTCAATTTAAGTGATGCCATTTTTAGTTCAATTCAACATATTTCTCCACGGATGGTTCTTCTTGTCCTTTACGAAACTGAATATGATGGAGCTTAGCGAAAATTCCATTTTGTGCAACAAGTTCATCATAAGTACCATCTTCTTCAATTCCATTTGGTGTGACGACTAAGACTCGATCAGCATTGCGGATGGTTGCCAGCCGATGGGCAATAACTAAAGTTGTTCGATTTTCAGCAAGCTCTGTTAATGACTGTTGAATAATCATCTCTGTTTCTGTATCCAAAGCAGATGTTGCTTCGTCTAAAATTAAAATAGGTGGATTTTTTAAAAACATTCGAGCAATGGCAATTCGTTGCTTTTGTCCACCGGAAAGCTTTAAGCCACGCTCCCCGATTTGTGTCTCGTAACCATTGGGAAGCTCTGCTATAAATGCCTCTAAATGTGCCTTTTTAGCCGCCTCACGAATTTCTTCGTCACTAGCACCTAATTTCCCATAGGCAATATTTTCTCGAATAGTACCTGTAAATAAAAAGACATCCTGCTGTACAATACCAATTTGAGAACGTAAAGAAGACTGTGTCATATTTCGTACATCAATCCCATCAATCGTAATGGCCCCACTACTTACTTCATAGAACCTCGGAATTAAAGAACAAATCGTTGTTTTACCCGCTCCGGATTGTCCAACAAATGCAATAGTTTGTCCAGCATGTACGTCAAAGGAAATATCCGTTAACACAGTTTGTGATGTATCATAATTGAAATGAACATTGTTAAATGAAATATCTCCATAAAGATGTGTAACAGACTTTGCTCCTTCACGATCTTGAATTTCTGGTTCCTGTTCTATTAACTCACGGAAGCGTTTAAAGCCAGCCATCCCCTTTGGATAAAGCTCTAGCAATGCACTAATTTTATCGATTGGTTTAATGAGGACATTTGTATACAAAACAAAGCTTACTAGCTCACCATAAGATAATTTTCCATTAAAGCTCAGCCATGCCCCAACAACAAGCACTACTAACGTTAACAAACGTGTCATCATATAAATACTAGAGTGTGTTCCTGCCATAATTTTATAAGCATACAATTTGGCAGAGCGGAAAAAGCCGTTTTGCTCCTTAAAGCGTTCAATTTCAAAAGCTTCATTTGTAAAGGATTTGACGACGCGTACACCAGATACACTATCCTCTACACGGCCATTCACATCAGCGATTTTCCCATACATTGTTTTCCATGCATTGTTCATTTTGATATTACTAAATGTAACAAGCCATGTTAAAAACGGCACCATAATTGTGGCAATTAATGCTAGTGTTGGATTAACATTAAACATAATAGTAAAGGCCCCAACAAACGTCATAATCGCGATAAATAAATCCTCAGGCCCATGATGTGCAAACTCCCCGATATCAAATAAATCATTCGTAATACGGCTCATAATATGACCTGTTTTCGTATTATCAAAAAACCGGAATGATTGACGCTGAACATGGGTAAATAACTCCTGTCGCATATCTGTCTCGATATTAATACCTAGTTTATGTCCTAAGTAGTTGACGATAAAGTTAAGGACTGTACTAAGTACATAAACAAGTAATAATAACACACTTACTTTGACAATCATGCCCCAGTCACCTGTAGGTAATAGTTCGTCTATAAACCACTGAACAGCTAGAGGAAATGCGAGTTCTAGAATTGCCACAATAATTGCGCTCGAAAAATCGATCACAAATAATCGCTTATGTGGTTTGTAATATGAAAAAAACTTTCTATACATGTATGTCTCCTCTCTATGCTGCTAAACATTTCAACTTATCTCCAATAGTACCACTTGTTCAAATTATTCGGTAAAGTATTTTTTCACCATAACTTCACATTTTTATTTGCAATAAATTAGAAACATGATATAATCCATGTATAAAGAATTGAATAGCTTTTGACAATTATGTCAAGGGGGAGTAGCTAGCAGATGTAAACAAAGCATCTGATTTCACATTCGTCATTACATGGTCCTGTACCATCGGGTGTGAAGGCATATCTTAAATTATAAGATATTTTCTGTGTAATAAACAGTTAATTGCTTAGCAAGACCTTTGCCTATTTTTTAGGCAGGGGTCTTTTTCTTTGCCTAAAAATGCAAACAATACGTTAAAAGCAGTACATTCATTTCTGTTCTAACTACTAAGGAGGAAACAAATTTGGAGGCAATTTTATTAGAATACGCATGGGTACTCATCGTATTAATCGTACTAGAAGGTTTATTAGCCGCTGATAACGCAGTCGTTATGGCCGTTATGGTTAAACATTTACCAAAGGAACAACAGCAAAAAGCTCTATTATATGGTTTAGTGGGAGCATTTATTTTCCGCTTCGCTGCACTATTCCTTATTACAACGCTCGTTAATTTCTGGCAAATTCAAGCAATTGGTGCTGCCTACTTATTATTCATGTCTGGTAAGCATATTTATGATTCACGGAAGGCTGCACAAAACCCCGAAGAAACCCAAGAGCCTAAAAAACAATCTGGCTTCTGGATGACTGTTATGAAAGTTGAACTTGCCGACATCGCCTTTGCTGTAGATTCAATTTTAGCAGCTGTCGCAATTGCAGTAACACTACCACATATCGGAAATTTTGATATCGGCGGTATTAATGCGGGTCAATTCGCCGTGATGTTCCTAGGTGGGATTATCGGTGTGATCATGATGCGTTTTGCGGCTCGTTGGTTCGTGTCAGTTCTTGAAAGATTCCCATCACTAGAAACAGCTGCCTTCCTAATCGTAGGCTGGGTTGGTGTAAAGCTGGCTGTTCTAGCATTAGCACACGAAAAACTAGGTATAATTCCACATGATTTCCCACACTCAACAACGTGGACAGTTATTTTCTGGACTGTATTAATTGGTATTGCCCTTGGTGGATATTTAGTTGGAGTGAAAAACCAAAAGAAAGATGCACAATGATTAGTAAAAAATTCGCCAAGACATACCATCTTGGCGAATTTTTTGGTTCCATACTATTTCTCAGAGCATCCAAACCATTTAAAGATGGAGAAAAATGCCCCAAACTCCTGCCGAAATACTGGCTAGTCAAGATCCTCAATGTTTAATATCAATAATTCGAAAAAGCTTTGCAGTCAATCTTCAGAAAGGAAGGGGCATTTTGTGAAAACTTCACATTACGCCTTACACCTACATTTAATAAAGAACCAACTTTTGGCTCATCACCAAAAGTTGTGGATGACATTTTTAAAAATATATGCACTGTATATTGGTTGATTGGAGTGGAGGCTGGGCGACTCCTAGGAGATTAGCGTCACAGATTAGACCCTAGAGCAAGCAACGCGAGTAAAGCGGCTCATTCGGACGCCCCCTGGAAGCTTTGCTCTGTGCGAAAGCGAAGCGGCAGCAACAAAGCGCCGGTCGGAACGGAAATCAACCACACGTTATGGTGATGAACCCAAATTTTTAAAAGTATGAAACTTTTTAGAAATTGATTCGTATAGTTAATATTATTAAAAAAAGAAAGGATTCTTTATTATGACTTATGCAAACCGCAATCATAACTTGAACAAAATTTTGAAACACTTCGCCTTTATGTGGGTGCTGACAGTAGTCGGTATGTACATTGCTACATTATTACCTCCTGCTATTATCATGCCGCTATCCATTATTACAATTGTGCTTCTTATCATCGCCTGCTTTGTGCGAAGTCTGAAACTCGCTAATTCCATTATGTATACGATCCCCTTTTTAATGGGAATTTTACTATTTTGGACAACACAATTTTTCATTGCAGAGCTAGGACAACAGCTTGTGTTAATTGTTTTCGTAGCGACCGTAGCCATCTTCATTGTGCTAGCACTGATTGGTATGATGATGAATAAAGACATTTCCAATTGGGGAAGCTATTTATTCACTGTATTAATCGTCGTACTCGTATTTTCGCTAATATTTATGTTTATCCCTGTTAGCAATATGGTAGGTTTGATTATAGCTGGAATTACCGTGCTATTATTTAGCCTGTATACTGTGTATGATTTTAATCAAATTAAACATAATCACGTTTCAGATGCTGAAGTCGTTGGTATGGCCTTAAATCTTTACTTAGATTTTATTAATTTATTTACTAATCTGCTAGAAGTAATTTGGCGATTAAAAAATGAATTTGAATAAAATGAAACTTTAATCAGTGGGGGTTTCTTCATCCCCCACCGATTTTTAGTCTTTACCAATCGGGCTTTTTCGGGCAGTTATTCACCCACCTCCCATCTTCACTTTCGGTACAGATAAATTTTTTCTAATTGAGAACTAATATCATTTGTATTACAGTCTATCTTCGTTGTATACTAAAAGACATCATCAGGTATTTACTACTAAGGGAGGAAAACTTTTATGTTATCTGAAAAACTACACACAGCACTAAACGAACAAATGAATTTTGAATTTTACTCAGCACATGCCTATATGGCGATGGCGGCATATTGCACAGATCAAGATTACGATGGCTTTGCCAACTTCTTTTTAGTACAAGCTGAAGAAGAGCGCTTCCATGCCATGAAATTTTATAATTTCCTAAGTGATATGGGCTACCGCGCAACAATCCATGGCTATGATAGTCCAGAAAATCATTTTGATTCGATTTTAAATGCCTTTAAATCTGCTCTTTCACATGAAAAAGAAGTGACTCGCCGCATTTATAATTTATCCGATATCGCTTTAGATGAACGCGAGCACGCAACAATGGCTTTCTTAAAATGGTTCATAGACGAGCAAGTAGAAGAAGAATCAACGTTTGACACATTAATCCGTAAATTTGAACGCATCGAAAATGACTCCAACGCAATCTTTATGCTTGACGCTGAGTTAGCGAGTCGTACATTTACACCTGATGCTGAAGCATAGAATTAACTAGCTGATATTAAAGAAAAAAGAGAAATCGATGCTGTTCGATTTCTCTTTTTTCTTTGTTTGATCTTTAATGAGCTACAGTTTTGAGATTTATCGAGAACTTTTGATTGTTTATCGACTAACTTTTTCGATTTATCGACCAACTTTATAGATTTATCACCCAACTTTCGAAAAATATCGACATCTCCCCCTTTTCATCCAATAGACGTATATCATCAAATCCTAAAATACGCATTTCATTATTTGGGTCAAGCGCAATTGTAATACCTGTACGAAGTGGTGAAATGGAAACGGACTTGACGATGATATGCTGTTCTTCAAAACTCATTTCTTCATTCAATTCATAGGTTTTCGTTTTCGCTATTGGCTTTTTAAGTGAAAATGGGATTGTAAGCTCTGTTTGTTTTTCATCTGCAAATTGTAAATATAATTTAAATTCGGCATTGTCGTAATTAATAGGACTCTTAAATGTAGCCTCAAATTTTCCTTCAATCAAAAATGTTTCCTTTTTGTCAAACCAGCTGTAACTCATTCCAGGAAGTAATACCTTACCATTGAGAAATAGGAATGAGTTTAGATTCTTTTGTAGCAAAACAATATACGGATATCTTAATATCAAAAATCCTTGAAAGCTTAAATAAAGAAAAAAAAACCTAATAATATGGTCGCTCTTAGGAGCGGCCATTTATTTTGAAATAAGGAGGAATATTCAATATATAACAAAAGCACTTTATACATTTATGTACAAATTTTACTGTTTTTTCGCTACAATAGTTTCAATAACCACTTGTGTATGTGAATGGTAATTTTGCTCGTTTCAATTGTATGTAGAGTGCAATGAGAGAATTTGATGGCTTAATAGTACTCGAAAAATACACGATTGGCTGAACTTTAAAATAGGTCTTGCTTTGGTGATTGAGCGTAAGGAGAAGTTTCTGAATTAATGGTTATTTAAGGCCATTCCCTCTCTAACCTTTTGGACGTCGTGTAGTTTTGTAAAAAAGATTGGTTGTTTATAAAAAAGATAGATAATTTGAAATGAAAGGAACTTAAATAAAAATTCAAAGGAGACGATTATAGGGGGGCTTTGATGTCAAAAGACAAAAAATATATACAAAAAAAGGTGCAGGGTAAATATAGGAGAGTAAAAAAACAAAACAGCGTTAATAAAGATTTCGATAAAAAAGAGTTTATTATTCTAGCTATAATAGTTTTGATAATTTACTTCTTGAATGCTTTTATCCCAGAATTTTAGAAAAGTGTATTTTCCGAGCAGAGAAGATTATTATCCAAAAAATAATTATTGAAAAAAAGAGTAGCGCAAGAACTACTCTTTAGTTTTTAATTTTTAATCATAAAAGGCTATAAAGTATCCGCTTCCTGTGTGTGTAAGTTTTGACATATAAAATTCAGCATCCCTGCATGATAATCTGGCATAATCCGTACTTTTGTTCCTGCCATAAAAGCCTGATTTGCCAATTCTTTAATTTGATCGATAGCTGATTGTAATGCTGTATTAGAATAAATTTTTGCTTCCGTAAAACGTCCATTAATCTGAATCATTTTAATCCCCCCTTCTATCTATACGAAAAAATCCTGTATTATGTTTCAATTATTTGGAATTTAGTCCTAATCGATGGAAAAGTACAGTTACAAAAAATGTCCTAAAAGTTTAAATTACTTTTAGGACATTTTCTCTTTTACTGTCTATTCTGCATATTGAATTTCTAATTTTTTTGGAATTTCTGGTATATCGTTTGATTTTACATCTGCTTCAGCTAGAGCTAACGTATGTAATGGATATTTTTGCTGAGCATCAAAAGGAATCGCAGTACTTTCCATTTTATTGTTCATCTGACTACGTGCAAGCAAACCATTATTTGATAAGTCAATGCTCAAAATACTGTTTATTGTTTCTTTGAGCATTTCAATATCTTTTGCTTTAAGAGGCATTTGCTCGTCCATTAAAAATGGTTGAATCTTTTCTTTAATAAAGCCCTGTGCCTCAATCAAACAAGAAAATTCATTTAATTTATTAGCGTATAATTGTAATTGACGCTTTTCTTTTGAACGTTGTTGATTAAGCTCTTGCACTTTTTGCTCAATACGTGCCAAACGTTTTTTCGATAAATCCATAAGATGACTTTGTACTGATTGAATGGACTGAAGCATTAATGTCTCCGCTTCCTGCACTTTTTCCAAATGTTCAATACACAGTACTTGCTGCCCATTTAACTTGTTGACACGATCCTTGAAAAATTCGTTTTGTGTATCTTGACCAAAAATTGCTTTCATTAGCCCTTTACCATGAATTTTTTTATGTTGTGCGTCCAATCGTTCATATTCACGTATATATTCTCTATGCATATTACGATATTCACGTAACATTTGCTGATAGCTGATTGCATTTTCTGTAAAACTTTCTACTACTTCATCTTGTAAATAGTCATTTTGCGAAATTGTTTGCAATAATTGATACAGCGTTTGAACTTTTGTAAATACATTGGCCACCACTTCATACTCTTGCTCATATTCAGTTACAATAGCTAAATCCCTTTGATAGCGCGAAAACTCATATTGTGTGTCGACAGCATACTTTTCAATATTCTCAACAGCAGATTGGAAAGGATCTCTTTGTGGAATAACGGTTAGTTCGAAGCGGAATCGTTCAAGCCATTGTAAGAAGCGAATTAAAATGGCATACGTTTTCTTATCACTATTTTCTGCAACTCGCTGAATCTCCATAATTAAATGGTCGTACTGGCTTTTTTGCCAAAGCTCATCACTGTTAGTCTGTTTAGCCTCAAGCGCTTCTATTGCAGAGATAGCAACAAAATTACTGATTAAATGGCCAAATCGTTCTCTCTCTGTATTGATAAACGTCTCCGTATTTTCATTAGAATCAATACCATTGATGACACAAAGAGGTTCAACACCTTTATTTTTTAACGTTTCCATCAATAATATTTCTGGATAAATAGCCATTGAACCTGAGCGTAATACCCAAAAGATTTCGTCAACCCGGTTCATTAAAGATTCTGGGAAATAGGCCATTTCTCCTCCCCCTGCCTCCAATGAAACAGAATCAATAATTGTCACTGATTTTAATAAATCATTTTTCAAATACACTTCAAGGTAATCTAAATGTTCGCGTAGTATTTGAGATGCAAAAGTATCACCAGTTGTCAATAATTCTAGTTTACTCATATCGAATATCGCTACAACGCCATCTAAAAAATACGCCTTTATTTCTTCAGTTTCACCGTATCGCAAAAATGTATTTACACCTGTTGGATGTTGATCACTAACAGGCAATACTTGACGCCCTAGCAATCCATTCACAAGTGTTGTTTTTCCAACACGCTCTTTCCCAACAATAAGAATCATCGTTTCATTGTTAGCATCTTGAATGATACGGTTTAAGTGTTTAGCTGTATCTTTCACATATGTATTTTGTCCAATAATGCCATGCAATTGTCGTAAATGATCAACAAGCTGTGGCAAAATATTATTCGCTGAGGCTGTATACTCGATTGGTACATTATCTATAGTTGTCATCCCCAAAACCTCTTTTCGTATGTATATATATTCATTATAAATGAAACTATCCCCTCTCTAATACATAGTACTTAGAATTAACGATAAAAAAGGACAATTTACTTACTTTCAGTTGTCACAAATAGGAAATCATTCTTATACTATAAAACCTACAATCACAGATATTAATTCCCACTCAGACTAAAAGAAATATTATATATAAATAGTTATTATAAAAATTGATAGGAGAGTTAGGTTTCCAGCACCTTCTCTCCTACTCTATCTTATTAAAGTGACTTTTTTACTATTAGCACACCGTCATTATACTTTACTCTTCTCCAGCCATACGTGCGTAAACCGCTCCAAGTGTTGGTATGCCACTTTGTGCACCTAATTTCTCTACAGATAAAGAAGCTGCAATATTAGCGAAATACACAGCCTGATCCAAAGACTGTCCTTCTACTAATGCATAAGCAAGTGCACCGTTAAACGTATCGCCTGCACCTGTTGTATCTACTGCTCTTGTCATATAACCTGGAACATGAATAGGATACTCACCATCAAAATAGCGTGCTCCATCACTACCTAACGTAATAATCATTTTATTAGGATATTTTTCTAATACTTGATCAAAATTATCTCCAAAAATTTCTGTACACTCTGTTTCATTTGGTGTGATATAGGTGATATCCTCCATCCATTGCACATCAAAATTTGCCGCTGGTGCTGGATTTAATAAAACAGGTACATTGGCTTCTTTACACAGTTTAATTGCATAGGCAGTCGTTTCCTTTGGAATTTCTAACTGCATTATCACCATCTGACTTTTTTGAATGATTTCTTTCGCTGCCTCTATATGCGCAGGCATTAATTCATAATTAGCTCCTGGCACTACAATGATACGGTTATCGTTATTATAGATAAGAATATTAGCAATCCCAGTAGGAACCGATGTGCTTGTAATCGCTTCTGTTTGGATGTGCTCTTGCTGTAAAACTTTACGTAATGACTCACCAAAACTATCTGATCCTACACAGCCAATCATTGTAACTTCACTTCCAAGGCGTGCAGCAGCAACTGCCTGATTCGCCCCTTTTCCACCTGGGATTGTTTGGAATTCTTTACCAAGAATTGTTTCACCCTGCTTTGGAAAAGCCTCCATTTGCACAACTAAATCCATATTTAAGCTACCTATAACTGTAATCATCTTTTGACCTGCCTTCCTTCTTATTTTTCCATTCTAACTGAGAAAACAGTAGAAAGACAGGATCATTTACATTTGATTATTACGTTTGAAGTATTAGCATCTCACCTGATTTTCGCTACGGGCTACAATCAGTTGAAAATAGGTATATATTAGCAAAATGGCAACAAAAAAATCCTTTTATCGCTCAATAATAAACCTATTTTTTCCTAATCAACACGCCTGAAAGTATAGTTAATTATTTTCAATATGCCTATTTTCGATTTATAGTTTTCCTAATAAGCCCTTCCTTGACTCCAATTCAATTTTTCTATCACAATCTTCACAAGAAAATTTCCCTTGCATATTTTGTTTATACAGTCTATATTTCTTTGATCCTTCAACAACCTCAAATGTTTTCTTACAAAAAATACAACTAAGCGAATAACTAATCATAATGTTTCCTCCTTTAAACCTATGTGGATTTTTTTGGAATATAGCACAAAACATAATGAAACCGAACATAAAATACTTATAATACCTAAAATAATGGCAGTCATTTGAAGCGTAAATAATTCTGCAAACAGACCTAATAAAAACGTAAAGGTAATTTGTAAAATACTTTGAAAAATATTCGAAATACTGCCGAATCTCCCCATCATTTCAGGCGGTACATTTTGCTGATAAAATGTTTCATAGCCTGTATTACTAAACGCCATAAAAAAGCCTAGAAAAACAAAACTTACACATGCCAATACACTTGATGTCGAAGCATAAAAGGCTGTATAAAACAGCATTGTCAAGAACAAGCCAAAAGCCATATATGAACGAGTGGACCATTTTTTTGCAAAGCTTGCAGCAACCATTCCACCTAAAATTGCTCCTGCTCCTGCAACACTCACAAAAGCTCCATATATGCTATCGGATAAAGCTAAATCTTGTTTTATAAATGTTGCTTCTTGGGAGTCAAGCGCAAAAGCAATCATTAACGCACTTTGGAACAATAAATAAATCGTAATAAATAATGGATTTTGTCGGATGAAAGCCACTACAGTTACATAATCACTTTTTAATATTTGCCAAGTAATACGTTGCCTCGAAGTTTCCTGCACATCATCGACATTAGGTAATAAATAAATGATTATTGCACATACAAAAAATGTAAAGCTGTTGAACCAAATTGTTACTGTTGTATTAAAAAGCATGATGAGGAGACCCGCAAGTGCTGGACCTACTAAAAACGAACCTGAATTGAACGTACCAAGTATTGCGTTGAATCGTTGTCTATCTTCTGAGGGAATAAATTTTGTAATATAATATGTACTACTAGGTCCAAAGAAACTACTTGCTATATTCGCTAAAAATAACAATGCATAAATTAGCCAAATAGATTCCATAAACGGCATACAAAAAACGATAACACCTCGTATCATATCAGTTGTAATCATCAACTTGCGTTTATTCATACGATCAATAAAAGAGCCTGCTACCAAGTTGGTTAAAACTCTGGCGATAGGACCGACAATAAAGATCCCAGCCATCGCTGCAGGTGATTGTGTTAAATGCCATACAAATAAATTAAGTGCAATGAGGTAAATCCAGTTTCCTAAATTGGAAAAACCTAAGCCTCCAATTAACAAACTGTATTTACGAATGATAGTCATGATGGTTCCCCTCCTTATTTTTCACTTTTGATAAAAATTTCCAATAAATGTTTAATTAAACTAGCACATCACCAAAACATGCGGTTGATTTTCCGTTCCAACTGGGCGCTTTCCCAGTGAAGTCCGATGAGCCACTTTGCTGCGTCCCAAGGCTCCTCTATGACGCTAATCCCCAAGGAATCGCCCTGTCTCCACTCAACTTATATACATGACATACGTTTTATCAAATGTTATCTCTACCTTTTAGTGATGAGACAATAAACTGGATAACATTCCATTTATTTACCATAACTCCATTTACATATTATCAAAATATTGCTTCAATTCGTAATGCTTTTTTTACAAATAAACAACAAATTAAAATAACTAATGCTGTATTTTTATTATGTAAAGTTATAAGGACTAGTCATTTACTTATCAATGAGTTTTTTTCATTACCTGACAGTTCTGAGGTTAGTTCTTTCTGCTACCTGATCACTTTTTACTCTAACCCGAGCAGTTCTTTCTGCTACCTGATCACCTTCCACTCTAACCCGAGCAGTTCTTTCTGCTACCCGATCATTTTCCACTCTAACCCGAGCAGTTCTTCCTTCTACCTGAGCATTTCTCACTCCAACCCGAGCAACTCCTTCTTTTTACAAGAAAAAAACTGAAGACAACTAGTATGTCTTCAGTCTAAAGGTAATCGCTTCATCTATTAATAGGCGATACGTTTTGCTTCGTACGCAGCGATTTGTTCCTCATATTTAAATGTTAGGGCAATTTCATCCCAACCATTTAGTAATGTTTCTTTATAATAAGGATCGATGCTAAAATGATACACTTTCCCGTCTTCACCTGTTACCGTTTGTGCTTCAAGACTAACTTCCAACGGGTATGGTTTTGCTAAGCCTTTAGCTAAAATTTCATCACACTCTGCTTCAGTTAGTTTGATTGGTAAAATGCCATTTTTGAAACAGTTATTATGGAAAATATCTGCAAAAGATGGCGCAATCACTACATTGAAGCCGTAATCTAAAATTGCCCACGGTGCATGTTCACGAGAAGAACCACAGCCGAAGTTATCTTGTGCTACTAAAATTTTGGAGTCTTTAAATTCAGGTTTGTTTAATACAAAATCCTTTATTTCATTGCCCTCTGCATCGAAGCGCCAATGGTAAAATAAAAACTGACCAAAACCTGTACGTTCAATACGTTTTAAAAACTCTTTCGAAATAATTTGGTCTGTATCGACATTTTTACGATCAAGTGGTGTTATCACACTATTTACGATATTAATTGGTTCCATTTTCAATCATCCCTTCCGTGTAATGAAGATAAAAAATTACACAGTTTCCTTTACCAATTCACGAACATCTACAAAGTGACCAGCAATTGCTGCTGCCGCTGCCATTGGCGGTGATACTAAGTGTGTACGAGATCCAGCTCCTTGGCGTCCTTCAAAGTTACGGTTTGATGTTGATGCACAGCGTTCACCAGCCGGTACTACATCATCATTCATCGCCAGACACATTGAGCAACCTGTCTCACGCCATTCAAAGCCAGCATCTGTAAAGATTTTATCTAATCCTTCTGCTTCTGCTTGTATTTTCGTCGAATATGAGCCTGGTACAACGATAGCTGTTACATTTCCATGCACCTTACGTCCTTTGATGATATTTGCTGCTGCACGTAAATCACTGATGCGTGAATTTGTACATGAACCGATAAATACGTGTTGGATATCGATTGAAGTTAATGGTTGACCTTCTTCTAAGCCCATGTAGGCAAGTGCTTTACGAAGAGCGGCTTTATCTGACTCATCCTCATAATCTGCCTGTGTTGGAACATTACTTGAAACACCTGAACCCATGGACGGATTCGTTCCCCAAGTGATGATTGGCTCAATTTCTTCTGCTTGAATGATTCGAACTGTATCATATGTTGCATCTTCATCGGACGCTAAACTTAACCAATAATCTGCTGCTTCCTCAAACTTTTCTCCTTGTGGTGCATGTTTACGTCCACGGATATAGTCAACAGTCGTTTGGTCAGGAGATATTAGCCCTGCCTTCGCACCAGCCTCGATCGACATGTTACAAATTGTCATCCGTTCTTCCATAGAAAGCTTGTGGATAGCCTCTCCAGTGAATTCCACAATATGTCCTGTGCCGACACTGATACCGAATTTAGAAATAATCGCTAAAATAATATCTTTTGCAGCTACACCTACAGGAAGCTCACCTTCTACACGAATTTCCATTGTTTTTGGCTTGTTTTGCCATAGCGTTTGTGTTGACATTACATGTTCTACCTCAGATGTACCAATACCGAAGGCAATCGCTCCGAACGCACCATGTGTAGACGTATGGGAGTCACCACAGACAATCGTTTTACCAGGCTGAGTTAATCCTAACTCAGGTCCAATTACGTGAACAATCCCTTGGTCCGGATGCCCCATTCCTGCAAGCTCAACGCCAAATTCTTCAGCATTTTTAGCTAACGTCTCAATTTGGTTACGTGCAATTGGATCATGAATCGTCGGTAGATTTTTTGTAGGCACGTTATGATCCATTGTCGCAAAGCTTAAATCTGGACGACGTACTTGACGTCCGTTCAAACGTAGACCTTCAAAAGCTTGCGGAGAAGTTACTTCATGAATTAAATGGAGATCAATATATAACAGGTCCGGTTTGCCCTCTTCCTGATAAACAACGTGTTTATCCCAAATCTTTTCAATTATATTTTTACCCATTATCTTCACTCATTTCTTAAATGTATGTTGTCATAATGCTTTCTGAAACAAAGCTTGTATCAATCTCGTTAATTACTTTATCTGTCCATTCATTCGTCGATAGTATACGACCGCCATCACGTGCAAGATCTGCTGTGAAATAACCATCATCAAAAACTGCACCTACAGCACGTTCAATTTCAGCAGCCTCTTCTTTTAAGCCAAATGAATATTGTAGCATCATGGCAACTGAAAGAATTGTTGCAGCTGGATTTGCTACACCTTGACCAGCAATTTCCGGTGCTGAGCCATGTACTGGTTCATATAGACCAAAATTATCTCCGCGAATGGATGCAGATGGTAGTACGCCTAAAGAGCCTGTAATAACAGATGCTTCATCACTTAAAATATCTCCAAACATATTTTCAGTAACTACCACATCATAATGACTAGGATTTGTAATTAATTTCATAGCAACAGAATCTACTAAATTGTGCTCCACATACACATCTGGATAATCTTTTTTCTTCGCTTCTACAACTTCACGCCATAAGCGACTTGTTTCAAGTACATTTGCCTTATCAACAGAACATAATTTACCTCCACGTAAACGTGCTAATTCAAAGGCATTTTCAACGATACGCTCAACTTCTGCAGTTGAGTAAACAGTTGTATCAATCGCGCCATTCTCAGTACGCATACGTGGTTCCCCGAAGTATACGCCGCCTGTTAGTTCACGTACAATCATTAAATCGACGTTTTCGGCTACTTCACGCTTTAATGGTGAAGCATCTAGTAAACTCGGGAACGCCTTTACTGGACGTAGATTTGCGAATAAGTCAAAGTGCTTGCGAATACGTAATAATCCTTTTTCTGGACGTAATTCTGGTGGGTTACGATCCCATTTCGGACCACCAACGGCTCCTAGTAAAATAGCGTCACTATTTTCACACATCTCAATCGTTTCATCTGGTAGTGGATTATTGTGTTGGTCGATGGCAGCGCCTCCGATTGTTGCATAGCCTAAATGGAATTTATGGTTAAATCGCTTTCCAATCACCTGTAATACACGTACAGCAGAAGCAACAACCTCTGGCCCAATTCCGTCACCAGGAAGTACTGTAATTTTTTTCTCCATCGTCAAAACACCTTTCTTTTTATAGCGTTGAAATACGCCATTTTAGTAAGACTCTCACCTATAGTAATAGGTGAGGGTCATCAATTACGACCACGCGTAATTGGCATAATTCATTTGGATGTGAATGAAGCTCTTACAATTCACTACCACTAAAAACTGTGACACTCACGAGAAGCTTGATGATCGATTAACTTACAGGCTGTGCATGAAGGCTTACTTGAATTAAATGACGGTTTATAGCATTTAAATAAGCCTTTGCCGATGCTTCTAAAACATCCTGT
Organism: Lysinibacillus sp. fls2-241-R2A-57; assembly: GCF_030209535.1. Taxonomy (NCBI): domain Bacteria; kingdom Bacillati; phylum Bacillota; class Bacilli; order Caryophanales; family Bacillaceae; genus Lysinibacillus; species Lysinibacillus sp. fls2-241-R2A-57. The sequence goes on along the minus strand of NZ_JARVRU010000007.1, from coordinate 43,455 downwards.
GATGAGTTGCGTCCAGTTGTCGATACATCATCATAGCGGATATTAATCACGGCTTCACCGAGTGCATCTCGCCCTTTACCGACAGACGTAACTCGGTAATCAATCACATGAATATCTCCTTGTACAAGTTGCTCAAGCGTATTGAAAATAGCTTCCACCGAGCCTGAACCTGTTGCAACAACTGTTTTCTCTAGACCTTCTGGTGTTAAAACAATCGCTGTTGCTGTTGGTATATTTTCTGTACCATATTGCACCTGTACCATCTTCAGTTCGAAGAGTGGCACATCTTCTACTTGAATTTGTTGTTCTGTAAGAAGAGTTAGTAAATCTTCTTCTGTAATTTCTTTTTTACGATCAGCCAATTTTTTAAATTCAGTGAATGCTTTATTGATTTTTTCATCCGAAAGATTAAAGCCCATTGTTTCTGCTCGATCACGGAATGCTGCGCGACCTGAGTGTTTGCCAAGAACGAGCGGTACCTCACCTTCACCGATAAGAGCAGGTGAAATAATCTCATACGTTTCTGGATTTTTTAACACACCGTCTTGGTGAATACCTGATTCGTGTGCAAATGCGTTTTTACCAACAATAGCTTTATTCGGCTGAATAACTACATTCGTCAATTTACTGACTAATTGAGATGTACGTTTAATTTCTTGTAAATTAATCCCTGTCTCTACACGGTAAATATCTTGGCGAATATGAAGTGCAACTGCAATTTCTTCAAGCGCAACATTTCCAGCGCGCTCGCCAATACCGTTAATCGTACCCTCTACTTGCGAGGCACCATTTTCAATGGCTGCAATCGTATTAGCAGTTGCCATACCTAGGTCATCATGGCAATGTGCAGAGAATTTTACCTTTTCAGCACCTTTTACGTTTTCAAGTAGGAATTTAAATAATGCACCATATTCTTGTGGCGATGCATATCCTACTGTGTCAGGTACATTTATGGTTGTCGCACCAGCCGCAATAATTTCATTCATAATACGCACTAAAAATTCTCGGTCTGAACGGAATGCATCTTCTGCTGACCATTGCACAAGCGGAAAGAATTTTTTCGCATATTTTACAGCTTCAATCGCTTGTTCTACCACTTGATCGGGTGTTTTTTTTAGCTTGTATTCCATATGAATTGGGGAAGTTGCTAAGAAAATATGAATATGTGGCTGCTCCGCTACTTTAATCGCTTCCCAAGTTGTGTCGATATCCTTTTGTACACAGCGAGCTAAACCTGTAACGATGGAGTTTTTCACTGTACCTGCAATGCGATTGACCGCATCAAAGTCGCCAGGTGACGAAGCAGGAAAACCTGCTTCAATAATTGTCACTCCTAGGCGCTCCAGTTGCTTGGCGATTTCAATTTTCTCTGCTGTGTTTAAGTTAATACCAGCAGATTGTTCGCCGTCGCGAAGTGTTGTGTCGAAAATATCAATTTTTCGCACTTGTAGCCACTTCTCTCACAACTTTTTCTTTACCTTCGTTGATGAATGGCATCATAGCACGTAATTTAGCACCAACTTCTTCGATTTGGTGATTTGCACCAGCTTCTTTGAATTTTGTATATTCTGGACGACCATTTTCGTTTTCTTGAATCCAACGGCGAGCGAATGTACCATCTTGGATATCTGTTAAAACATCTTTCATACGAGCTTTTACAGAGTCGTCGATAATACGTGGTCCTGCAACATAGTCACCCCACTCAGCTGTATCTGATACTGAGTAACGCATTGTTGCCATACCACCTTCAAACATTAGATCAACGATTAATTTTAATTCGTGAAGTGTTTCAAAGTATGCTAACTCTGGTTGGTACCCTGCTTCTACTAATGTTTCGAAACCAGCTCTAACTAATTGTGTAGCACCACCACAAAGTACTGCTTGCTCACCGAATAAATCAGTCTCAGTTTCTTCTTTGAATGTCGTTTCAAGTAATCCACCACGAGCTGCACCGATTCCTTTACCGTAAGCAAGAGCTATATCTTTCGCTTGACCAGTTGCATCTTGGTGAATTGCGAATAAGCCTGGTACACCAGCACCTTCTTGGAACTGACGACGAACTAAGTGTCCTGGACCTTTCGGCGCAACTAAGAATACGTCAACATCTGCTGGTGGTGTAATTTGACCGAAGTGAATGTTGAAGCCGTGTGCAAACATAAGTGCTTTACCTGCTTCAAGATGTGGAGCGATTTCAGCTTCATATACAGCTTTTTGACGCTCATCAGGAAGTAAAATTTGGATCACATCTGCTTCCTGTGCTGCTTCAGCAACAGTTTTTACATCTAATCCATCAGCTTTTGCTGCATCGAAAGATCCGCCTGGACGAACTCCTACTACTACATCGAATCCTGATTCTTTAAGGTTTAATGCATGTGCGTGACCTTGTGAGCCATAACCGATGATTGCGATTTTTTTTCCTTTTAATACTTCCTCGTTGATGTTTTGATCATAGTACATTGTAGCCATTGTTTGTTTCCTCCTAAATTTGGGTTTATTTTTTTACTTCGGATGCGAATAACCCGACTAAGGGTCATAAATCCAAAGCTTTCAATTTTATATGCAAACTATTTTAAAATAGAGAGCTGCGTATTTGAGATTTTTTGTGTTTCACGAACAGATGCAGTAGCCCCTGTACGCGTTAATTCTTTAATACCATAAGGTCGAATTAGTTCAATAAAGGCATCAATCTTCTCTGGATGTCCTACTACTTGATATGTGACAACGTTTTTCGCTGTATCAATAATTTGTGGACGGAATGGTTCGATAATTGAATTCATTTCTAGTCGTAAGTTTGGTGGTGAAATTACTTTCACAAGTGCTAACTCGCGTAATACGATCGATTTATCTGTAATGTCATTGACCTTTAGCACATCAATTTGCTTTGATAATTGCTTCACTAGTTGTTCAATTTTACGCTCATCCTCTACGTTTACTACAAAAGTCATTTTCGAAAAGTTTGGCTGTTCAGTATGACCAACTGTGATTGATTCAATATTGAATTGACGCTTCATAAGTAAACCTGTTACACGGTTTAACACACCGCTCTGGTTAATCACTGTTACTGTAATTACTCGTTTCAATTCTTTTTCACCCCAATCATTTCATGTAAGCCTTTGCCTGGTGCTACCATTGGGTACACACATTCAAGCTGTTTAACGCGACAATCGATTAACACTGGCTCATCAGAAAGTAGTGCCTCACGGAAAATACATTCCGCTTCGTCGATTGTGTCAATTCGATAGCCTTTAATGCCATATGCATCGGCTAATTTAACAAAATCTGGTTGGATCGGCATAAGTGAAGATGAATAACGCTCTTCATAAAATGTTTCTTGCCATTGGCGTACCATTCCTAAACAGCTGTTATTTAAAATCACGATTTTTACCGGTAAGTTGAATTCTTGTAGGATAGAAAGCTCTTGTGCAGTCATTTGGAATCCTGCATCTCCTACAATAGCTACAACTTTTTTGTCTGGCTTCGCAAACTGGGCGCCAATTGCAGCTGGGAAGCCGAAGCCCATCGTACCAAGTCCACCAGACGTTACCCATCCATGATCATTGTTTAAGCGATAATATTGTGCAGCCCACATTTGATGCTGACCAACATCTGTAGTAACAACTGCGTCACCTTCTGTAATTTTATGCACAAGCTCCAATGCTTCTTGCGGTAAAATTACTTTGTCCCCAGGCACCTTGTTGTACCATAATGGATATTCGTTTGCATGATTATTTAAGAATGCTAGCCAATCTGTTGTCTCTGGACCTTTGAAGTCTTTTTTCAATAACGCTTTTAATGCTTCTTTGGCATCTGCAACAATTGGAATATCAGTCGGGACATTTTTTCCGATTTCCGCTGGATCAATATCAATGTGTACGATCGTTGCATTCGGTGCAAATGTTGCTAAATCACCAGTTAAACGGTCATCAAAACGAGCACCAATATTCAATAATAAATCTGCTTTTGTAATTGCTGTATTCGCAGTTACAGTTCCATGCATACCAGCCATACCGAGGAATAATTCATGTTCTCCATGGATTGAACCAAGCCCTAATAAAGTGTTCGTTACAGGGATACGATATTTCTCAGCGAATGCAGTTAGTTCTTCTTTGGCATCTGCAAAGAGTACACCAGCTCCAGCTAAAATTAATGGATTTTTGGCCAATGAAATTGCCTGAATGGCCTTTTGAATTTGTAAATAGTTCGGTTTGTATGTTGGCTGATAACCTGGTAAATAAATTTCTTCAGGTGCTTGTGGTGGGTTCTCTACATCAAATAACATTTGAGAAACGTTTTTCGGGAAATCTACTACAACAGGGCCCTTTCGACCAGTGCTTGCAATATGGAAAGCCTCTTTAACGATGCGCGGGATATCATTGACATCCTGCACCTGATAATTGTGCTTTGTGATTGGTGTTGTAATGCCCATAATGTCTGCTTCTTGGAAAGCATCTGTACCAATTACAGACGTTGCAACTTGACCAGTGAAAACAACTAATGGAATGGAATCAATCATTGCATCAGCAATACCTGTTACTAGGTTTGTTGCCCCTGGACCACTCGTTGCTATTACAACACCAGGTTTATTGGAAACACGTGCATAACCTTCCGCTGCATGGATTGCACCTTGTTCATGTCTAGTTAAAATATGACGAATCGGATTTTTATACATTGCATCGTAGATTGGTAGTACCGCCCCACCAGGGTAACCAAAAACAATTTCAACACCTTGTTCATGCAATGCTTGCACTAATACGTCAGCACCATCTTTCGCTTGATAGGTTTGTTCAGCTTTTGCTGTTGTCGTTAATTCTTCTTTTTCATTGATAGAAACATTCGCACTCATCAAATATGCCTCCTTCTTATTATTCAATTTCACATTAGTAATGCGCATCAGTGAAGTAATACAAGCTGGATGTCTCCTTATAAAGAGACTCCTGCTAACATTGTCAAAAAAATAAAAAGCCTTTTTCTCCACACGCAAAGAACTACCTTACGTAGGGATGAAAAAGACTTTCCATGGTACCACCCTTTTTTATAGCAAATAATTGCTACCTCGTGAATAAATGTAAGCATTTATGCACCAATGCGAGAAAATTCGCATCCAATAAGGTGTCATAAATCATTTATTCATTAATAACGAGCACTTTCGATTATGCCCGGAGCTATCTAATGGCGAATGCGCGTTTAATAGCTCGCTCCGAGGGGATGTCGGATCTAGTTGTATCGCCGGCTTCCAGCACGACCGGCTCTCTGGTAGATACAAGGCTCTAGAACCTTTTACCTCATCAACGCTTTAACTTATTAAATTTTCATGACGCCACCTGTAGAGGCGCTTGTTACTAATTTTGAATATCTTGCTAACCATCCGCGTTTAATTTTCGGTTCAAATACCGGTAGTTTTGCACGACGTTCAGCTAATACTTCATCTGAAACTTCTAAATTGATCGTACGATTTGGTAGATCAATTGTGATCATGTCACCGTTCTCTACTAAAGCGATTGGACCGCCTTCTGCTGCCTCTGGTGAAATATGTCCGATTGAAATACCGCGAGATGCACCTGAGAAACGTCCGTCTGTAATTAACGCAACCTTTGTACCAAGACCACGACCTTGAATCGCAGACGTTGGTGCAAGCATTTCAGGCATCCCTGGGCCACCTTTTGGTCCTTCGTAACGAATGACGACTACATGACCCTCTTTAACTGTCCCATTATCAATGTTTTCCTGTGCAGCTTCTTGTGATTCAAAGACGATTGCTTCGCCCTTGAATACTTTAATAGAAGGGTCTACAGCACCTACTTTAATAACAGAGCCATCTGGAGCGATATTGCCAAATAACACCGATAAACCACCAACTGGGCTATAAGGATTGTCTTTCGTACGAATAACTTGATCATTTGTAATATGATAATCCTTTACAAGCTCACCCATTGTCACTCCTGCAACAGTTGGACGATCTGGATGAATAGCACCTGGAATAGATGTCAATTCATTAATAATGGCACTAACGCCACCTGCTTTATTAATATCATCCATTGAAATATCTGAAGCAGGCATAATTTTCGCTAGATATGGAACACGCTCTGCAACTTTATTAATATCTTCAATGTTATAATCGATTTCAGCTTCATTGGCGATTGCTAATGTATGGAGGACTGTGTTTGTCGAACCACCCATCGCCATATCAAGTGCAAATGCATCATCTATTGCTTCTTTTGTAATAATGTCACGAGGCTTAATATCCTCTTTAATCATACGGACTAATTGTTTAGCAGCTTCTTTAATAAGCTTATGGCGCTCTTCAGAAGTAGCTACGATTGTTCCATTACCAGGTAAAGCTACTCCTAGCATTTCCATTAAGCAGTTCATAGAGTTTGCAGTAAACATTCCTGAACATGAACCACATGTTGGGCATGCATTATTTTCAATATCTAACAGCTCTTCAGATGACATTTTGCCTGATTTAAGAGCCCCTACACCTTCAAAAACTGAGGTTAATGAAAGCTGCTTACCAGTAGCAGAAGTACCTGCCTCCATTGGACCACCAGATACGAAAATTGATGGTACGTTCGTACGAACTGCTGCCATTAACATCCCCGGTGTAATTTTGTCACAGTTAGGAATATAGAATACGCCATCAAACCAGTGTGCATTTATAACTGTTTCAGCAGAGTCTGCGATAATTTCACGGCTTGGTAACGAGTAACGCATACCAATGTGCCCCATTGCAATACCATCATCTACACCGATTGTGTTAAATTCGAATGGAATACCACCCGCTTCAATAATGGCCTCTTTGACAACATCAGCAAATGTACGTAAATGAACGTGACCTGGAATAATGTCAATATATGAATTACAAACCCCGATAAATGGCTTGCCTAGATCTTTTGCTTTTACTTTGCCAGTTGCATATAAAAGACTTCGATGTGGCGCACGATCTACGCCTACTTTAATCATGTCACTTCTCATTTTAAACGCCCCTCATTTATTGCTATGTTCGTTGCTTTATACAAAATGTTCTGTCTATTTCATTTTTGTGTATATGTTAATTGCCTTGAAGACAACTAACTGCTGTAACGAACGTGTTAAATTGTTGTTATCATAGTACGAAAAAAAGGTCTCGTCAACACCATTTTTTGAATTGTTTAAACAATTTAAATAATCTAGCAAATTTTGAAATCGTTTTCATGCTGATTAAGCATCACTTTTATCTCGTTTTGATAAATATTTTGACATTTCGTTCAAATTTAAATTTTTTTAATAATCTTTCAAAAAATGTTTCAAATCCTTTAAAGGAGATTGAATAGCTATATAATGAAATAACGCTTACAGTGTGAATAATTTTCTTAAGTAGCCTGTAAAAAACACATGATCTGGATCATATTGACGACGAATCCCTAAAAATTTTTCGATATCTGGATATAGCTCATACACATAGTTAGCCGTTAAATGATTTTGTTTGCCCCAATGTGGTCGTCCTTTATATTTTTTCATCATCGTATGAACCCATTCAAAATAAGGCTCTTCCGGCATTCCTTTATACATGTGAAAGGCAATAAATGCTGATTCTTGTCCTTGGGTAGGACTTAAATAACCTGCTTCTCCTGCCGTTGTCCGACATTCTAACGGAAAATGTACATTAAAAATTCCTTTTTTAAAGGTTTCGTGTATCTCTTCCATACACGCCTCAAATTGCGCTAATGGAATAGCATATTCACTTTCTTGGAACTTTACACTACGTGGAGACGGATAAATTTCATAACTGATCCCCGTTTTCTCCCCTTCAACAACATTGGCTGCTGCTAATTTACTCATCGCACCACTTAACGAAGGCCTCCATTTACAAAGCTCTGAAATAGCATAAAAAGCACCATTCTCTACTATTTGAAGTTTCAAGGCTTCCATTCTCTTACTCCAATCACTCTGATAAACAGGTGCTACAGCATTCATGCGCTTCACTTGAATGGTTTCGCTACCAGGAAAATAAAACCACTCAACATGTCGATGCTGTCGAATATCTTCAGCAAATATCGCCAGCCCATTTTCTAAAGTATCTCTTGTGCCCACATAATGTAAGCTGTACAGCGGTATCACCTTGATTGTTACTTGCACAAGCACTCCAAGCAAGCCGAGTGAAACATGTAAAGCTTCCGATAAATCATCCATTCCTCTAATATGCTCTCTATACGTACCTGTACCATCTACAAAACCCCATTTTGTTACAGTTGAAGATAACGAACCAAGTGTTACACCTGTTCCATGGGTACCTGTTGACACCGCTCCAGCAATCGTTTGCTCCTGAATATCTCCCATATTCATAAGGGCAAAGCCATACTTTGCAAGTAATGGTCCTATTTCATATAAATACGTGCCAGCCGAAAATGTCGCTTCTTGCCTATCTTCATTCATAGCTATTAGCCCACGCATATTATGTAAAGAGAGTGCTATATGCTCAGGCATTGCAACAGCGCTAAAGGAGTGAGCCGCACCTGTTACACGAATCGTTTTTCCTAATTCACGTGCATGCTTCACGATATTTGTAACCTCTTCAATAGATTGAGGTAAGTACATCTCAGACGGATAAGAGATTACATTACCAGCCCAGTTCGTCCACTTCTCCCCATTACCCCACTTATCTATAGAAAACATTGTCCATTCCCCCTATAGGTTGTATAAGTTCCTATAAACTTGTCCCCTCTAATTCCATGTAACACTTGGAATCTTTCGCACAACTCACCAGCCTTAGCATGTCGAAAATATAGCGTGTCTCCCACATTGACTTTTTTACGCCTTACCTGAATCGGTGTCTGAACTTCTCCTGCTCCTTCTAAATTAAAATACGAAAAAAAGGTTGGTTCATAGAATACCGGTAATCGATCAGCACCGATTGCTCCTGACGCTGTATAACCTCCACCATGACAAACAACAATATTTTTTTCTGGTTTTCTTGTTACCCTTAAAGCAAATCCAGCTGCCTTTTCAAGCTGTAAATGGGTAAATTGGTCAAACAAAGCTGGTGCATAAAACGCAGAGCCAACCGTAATTTCTGTTACCTCTTTCTGTTGTGCGGTGTAGGCCATACTTCCTGAGCCTCCACCATTTACAAAACGCAGAGTTGGAAAATACGCTTTTATATGAGCAATAGCCAATCTACGAAACTGGGTAACTTGTTTTTTGGCTTGCAATTGCATTACTTCTATAATTCTCCCTTTAACAGCATTTGCTGGGCGATTACCGACTCCTGCAATTTGAGCTTCGTAGCCCATAGCTCCAACTACTTCAATAAATGATTGATTTTTAATATATTCAAGAAATGGTGTGAGTGACTCGAGTGAATGAAGTGAAGAGCGTTTTGTACCAAAATAAAGAACTTTAAAATCATTGGAAACATTAATATCAATGCATACCCTCACAAGAACGCCTAGCTCTTGCCCTAGCTCAGCCAAAAATTTTATATGTTCCTGCTTATCCACCATAAAAGTGACCGTTTTCCCCGCCTTTACAAAATGTAATAACTGTCGAACAGTAGCTTCTTCCATCACTGGGTACCCTAGTAGCAAATCATCAAAATGCTGTTGAAGTAAAAAAATTGTTTCTGCCGCTGTAAACGTCATAAATCCAGTCACATTTGGGAGGTTTTTTTGTAAATAACGTAACATTTCCACAGAACGAACTGATTTCGTCGCAATACGAATATTTTTCTCTCCACAAGAGTTGTGTACAGTTGTAATATTGTTATCCAGTGCATCAAAGTCCAACCAAGCAAATGGTCGCTCTAGTTCACGGAACGCTCGATCAAATCTAGTTGTCATTCTATCACCCCTCTATTTGTACTATATGTCCTCTATGCAAATTCCCTCAAGACAATAAAAAACAACCGTGGACACAATAACATTTGCCTTCACGGTTGTTTTAGAATTGGACTAGCATTTAACTCACCTTTCTATTTTATTTGAGAGATTAAGAGGCGAATAAAAATTCCGCCGCAAAGTTTAACATTACTAGAAGATGTAAGCCTGCAATAAGAAATCCTTGTCGATTTAAACGTTTCATAGCTGTCATATTCATATTGAACACTCTCCTTTTTTCACATTATACTCTCAGAAAAACCAATTTTCAAACTATTCTTAATATTAAATTTGAATCATTTTTCTGACAAACAGGCCCAAATATGGCATGATAAAAGCGAAATTATACCTATAAGGAGAGTGGAAACGTTGAAAAAGGCTCTATTAGTTGTAGATTATATGTATGATTTTGGAGCTAATGATGGAAAACTAAAATGGTGAGCCCGGTCAAGCATTATTAGATCAATTTCGTATTTGCGTCTGGAGGCTTTATCTTCATTCAATTGATATTTGGATATACACAAAAGCAACTGCATTCAACTCAAACCTCTAGAAATAGGAGACTCTGCTCGAATGAAAATAAAAAGATCTCATCCTTAATTTGAATATTTATTGCTAAGAACGAATTTGTTTTTTTTCGAATGATTTACATGAGGAAGATGATCCATTTCATCCTGAATCAAAGTTATTTTCACCTCATAAAGTTCGCGGCACTAAAGGACGCTGTTTTTGGTGAAATCTATAACAACAAAAAAGTTTTTTGGCTCGATAAAACTCGATATAGCGCATTTACTGAGAAAGAGGTATCAAAGAAATTCATTTAGTGGCGTTTGTACTGATTTTATATTTTACATACTGAAGTTGATGCCTATAATTTGAGCATTTCAACGGTTGTTTATGCAAATGGTGTTGCAAGTTTTGATGATGTAGGTCATGAATAGGCATGACGTCATTTTGAGCATACGTTAGGCGCAACAGTTGTTAAGTCATAAAAACCATTTCGCAAAATTGTAATGATTACCAAAGAAGCTAGACGCGTTTAATCTGTTCCTTTCAGGGCATAACTAAGCAATCGCCATTATATCTTAAGTTTAAGGAGATGAAAAAAATGATTAGCTTCATTTGGTATTTAATCATTGGCGGGCTTTTAGGTTGGTTAGCAGGCGTCATTTTAGGTAAAGATGTACCTGGCGGCGTCATCGGGAATATTGTTGCAGGGATTGTCGGTTCTTGGATTGGTAGTATGGTTCTTGGTAACTGGGGTTGGCGAGTTAGTAATTTTTACGTATTCCCAGCATTAATTGGTGCTATCGTGCTGATTTTCATTGTAAGCTTTATTTTAAAAAGTATGCACAAAGCAACCTAAATATGTAATAAAGAGCCATCTTTTTTGATGGCTCTTTATTTGTTATTGAAAATTATTGTAGCTCTTCGACAAAACGAAGGGTGATTCTGGAGCGTTCGATGAGCCGCTGATCCCCCAGTTTTTTACTTAGGGCATGTCAAATCTAATTAATAGTGATACAACAATAAACTTTTCTGATGTAGAATTTTTTTTTGTTCCAGCCTCTTTATTTTTCCGTATTTAAAAGGACGACTTCTTTCAGTTCATCATGATAATCATTATATAAATTGAAATAATATAACACCTTTTCAACATATTCATCACTGTGATTGTACTGAAAAACAGCTCCCTTCACATCACCATTTGCTGCACCATTTTTCGATAAATAATTCGCTGCACTAAATATAGCGTCCTCAATATCATAAGGATCTGCCAGACCATCTCCGTTAGCATCTACACCAAATCCACCATATTTTTTTATTGATACTGGATTCATTAATTCAGCCTTCGGTATATCCCCTTTTCCTAATCCTGAGCAGGAAGGATGTTGCCAACCTACAAATGTACAAGGCATAAATTGCAGATGTCCTTCTGCCCCGGCTGGTGATACAAGTGATTTCATTGAGGAGAAGCGTGTTTCAACTCGATGATGGGCGGCAAGTAATGTCCAAGGTACACCGTATTTCTCTTCTGCCGCTACATAAACAGGAATATATTGCTCAGGAATTTCCATATCGAAATTTTGTTGAATTTCTTCTATTGCCTTTTCTTGCTCTAGTTTTTCAAATATCGGTAATGTTTGTAGCTCCTTCCATGCAAAAAAAGCGAATACATAAACAATTATCGCTATTGGTATTAATAATGCTATCATGCCCAATTGGGCGGAAGGCGATAGCATCGGTTTTTTCTTCTTTTTTTTCGCCATATGTCACACCTAATCTTGTATTCTATTTCTATATTACCAAAATTTTCGTTTTATGTCGTAGCCTTTTTAGTATATGATTACCAATATTTTAATAGTTGAAATGAAAGGGAAAAATATAGTAAAATATAATTCGATTATTTTATAAGGATAAAAATAGGAGGAATTTATTTTGTGGAAAGACTTTAAAGAGTTTGCTATGAAAGGCAATATTGTCGATCTAGCAGTGGCAGTAGTAATTGGTGGTGCTTTCGGTAAAATTGTTACCTCCTTAGTTGAAAATATCATTATGCCATTAGTTGGTGTTTTAACTGGTGGTATTGATTTGACAGAGAGCTTTGTATATGGCTCAGGTACTGCTCAAGTAAAATTAGGTGTATTTTTACAGTCAATCATTGACTTTTTAATTATTGCCTTTGCAATTTTCATGGCATTAAGAATTATGACAAAGCTAACTCGTAAAAAAGAAGAAGCTGTTGTGGAAGAGCCGGCACCAAAATTAGATGCTAAAGAAGAGCTTCTAAAAGAAATTCGAGATTTATTAAAAAAAGAGCAAGCTTAAACTATACTGAAAAGAATCTGTCTAATTTCCCTTGGATAAACCGAGGAAATAGGCAGATTCTTTTTGTTTAATAGATTTATTTCTTTAAGGACGCAAATTCCATGGTTCAAACACACCCACATGTTTTTCTGGTATTTCTTGTTGTATTGCATCGATAATTCCTTGTGCAATTTCATTATTTGTTAGCCATCTTGAGGAGTTGTTGCTTTCTATAATAAATCCAAGTTTTACCTCTCGATAAATTATACTACAAGGTAAATAACTTTTTGTACGGTCATTATTTATGTAAGAGCTACTCCCTTTTATATGGTATAAAATCACATTTTTTGTGTTAGGAATTGCTTGGAAAAGTGACTCCCAAATTCTTTTATCAGAACCATGAATCCAAGCAATAATACAATCAAATGATCCATTAGTTTGCTGAGACTCTATTAATGCTAATTTAAAGCTATTGTAATTCGTATAATCCACTCTTAAAGGTGACAATTTCGAATCATTTTTAACATCATTTATCAAACTTTGCATTTTCTTTTGTTGTCTCCCAATAACGGTTACATGATTACCTTGCTGTAGAAGCCATAAAGAAACATCCTTTAGCATTCCTGTTCCTCCAATTACAAGCCAATTCCTCATTTAACTCTCCTCCTTTTTACATATCCTACTATTCCTAGGTGATTTCCTACAAATAATATCACCAATTTTCTGAAATCATCTTGTTCTTCTTTAGTATACATGTTAAATTGATAACAATTATTTAGAATATGGGAAATGTGGTCTAGTATTTCAGGATATTTTGCCTGCCCGATATTATAATGAAGAAAAGAGTGACGACATGACAAACAACAGAAGTATTGAAACAAAACTTGTACAACTTGGGAATTTAAGTGATCCGAGAACAGGCGCTGTTAGCCCACCAATTCATTTATCGACAGCTTACAAACACACTGGTATTGGTGAATCCACTGGTTTTGATTATGCACGTACCAAAAATCCAACTCGTGCCCTATTAGAAGCGGGAATTGCTGATTTAGAGGGTGGAGATATGGGCTTTGCCTGTAGCTCTGGCATGGCAGCCATTCAACTAGTTCTATCGTTGTTTAAGCCTGGTGATGAATTAGTTGTACCTGATGATTTATATGGAGGTACATATCGACTTTTTAATTTCTTCGAAGAGACATACAATATTAAGCCTGTTTACTCTAAATTTGAATCAGTTGAGCAGGTAGAAGCATTAATCAATGACAATACGCGTGCTCTTTTCATTGAAACGCCAACGAATCCGCTTATGCAGGAATTTGATTTGCAAGTGTATGCTGAATTAGCTCACAAGCACGGTGCGTGGTTAATTGTTGATAATACGTTCTATACACCATATTTCCAACGCCCCATCGAATTAGGTGCTGACATTGTCATTCATTCTGCTACTAAATATATAGGCGGACATAATGATGTGTTAGCTGGTTTAGTTGTCGCAAAAGGTGCTGAATTAGCAGAACGTATTGGCTTTATTCATAATGGTAGCGGGATGGTATTAGGTGCGATGGATTCCTGGTTGCTTATTCGTGGCTTAAAAACGATGCATCTTCGATTAAAGCAGCACGATGCGAACGGTAAAGCAATTGCTGCCTATTTAGAAGAAGAAGAACTTGTGACAGACGTGCTATACACAGGAAAAGGTGGCATGCTTTCATTCCGCTTGAAAAAGGCTGACTGGATTGACCCATTCCTTCGTAACTTGAAGTTAATTACCTTTGCTGAAAGCCTTGGTGGTGTTGAAAGCTTTATTACGTATCCTGCTACTCAAACACATGCAGATATGCCTTATGAAGAACGTATTGAACGTGGTGTTTGTGACCGATTATTGCGCTTCTCTGTTGGCGTTGAAGAGGCTGAAGATTTAATTGCGGATTTAAAACAAGTATTCGATATCCTTAGAAAAGAGGCTTAAAGATGAAGCAACATATTGAAACAAGCCTAATTCACGCAGGAGTTCGTGACGGCTATGAAAATAAAAAAGGTGCAGTCAATGTGCCTATGTATTTATCATCTACTTTCCATCAAGAGAGTATCGATGAATTTGGTGAATATGACTATGCTCGTTCTGGTAACCCTACACGTGATGCACTAGAAAAAGCAGTCGCAGAGCTTGAAAGCGGAGTACGTGCCCATGCATTTTCTTCTGGAATTGCAGCTGTATCTGCAGCATTAATGCTATTATCTCAGGGTGATCATATGGTCATTACGGAGGATGTTTATGGAGGAACATACCGCTTCGTCTCCAAAGTTTTACCACGCTTCGGTATTTCCCATACTTTCGTTGATTTCACAGATTTAGAGGCGGTTGAAGCAGCCATTACACCAGCTACAAAACTGCTCTATATGGAAACACCGTCAAATCCGACACTTGGCATCACAGATATTCGCGGAATTGTTGCTCTAGCCAAACAGCATCATTGCTTAACATTTTTAGACAATACTTTTATGACACCTTTACACCAACGTCCACTTGAGCTAGGTGTCGATGTTGTTATTCATTCTGCTACAAAATTTTTATCTGGGCACTCTGATATTATTGCAGGATTGACAGTAACTGCTGACGAAAAGCTTGGTCAGGATTTATACTTTATCCAAAATTCATTCGGCAATATATTAGGTGTGCAGGACTCCTTTACACTATTGCAAAATATTAAAACAACAGATGTGCGTTATGGTCGTTCTGCTGAGTCGGCACAAAAGATTGCGGAGTTTTTAGCTGCAAATCCACTTGTTGAGCAAGTATACTACCCAGGGCTTGCCTCACATCCTGGCTATGAGATTCATCATAATCAGTGCACGAGTGCAGGCGCAGTTCTTTCTTTCCGCCTACCAAGCTATAAAGAGGCAAAAGCACTTGTAGAAGCGATGAAAATTCCAGTTTTCGCTGTCTCTCTTGGTGGCGTTGAATCGATCTTATCCTACCCTGCTAAAATGAGTCATGCAGCAATGGAGCCTGAAGAGCGTGAAAAACGTGGAATTACGGATGGACTATTACGTTTTTCAGTTGGTCTTGAGCATGTTGACGATCTAATTGCAGATTTTGCTCAAGCATTAGAGGTTGCCGCAAAAGCTTAGAAAAATTGACAAAACAACCGCGTCTCTTATATTGAGAGACGCGGTTTTGTTCAATTAAATACAGCTTTTAAATAGATAACAATCAATTCTTCACACGAGCCAATACTCGATACAAATAATCTCCATGTCCTTGAGCTAATGTCACTTCATGCTCGTCTGAAATCCAGTAAAATGAAAACACAAAACCTGACTCGTTTTCACCTGTAGGACAATGCTGCCATGTATCTCGTTTTTCCTTCGTAGTTAAATGATAAAAATAACGTTTTTGTAGAACCCCTGAATGGTGATTAAAATAATCTTGGGCAATTAACCCGTTAACTGTTAAATCGAATAAACCTGTCTCTTCAAACATCTCTCGGGTTACAGCCTCTTGCGGTGTTTCCCCTTCTTCTACCGTGCCTTTAGGAATTTGAATTCCTACTCCTTCTGTATTTTGCTCAAATACTAGCACTTGTAACTGCCCCTCATGCTCCCTCGTAATATAGCCAAACGCTTTTTCAACAACTTGCATGAAGTCATCCCCCTTCGAGTTATTTAATGTTACAATAAATAAAAAAATTGGAATTGCAGGTAAAAAGTGTTGACATTAATTATACGACAGATGCAAGAGAATGACATCATTTTTGTACAAGAAATTGCCAAGAAAAGCTGGCACAAAACATACGAGGGAATCATTCCACGTAACATCCAAGATCGATTTTTACAAGCTGCTTATAGTTACGATCGATTGAAACTACGTCTAGAAAGTAGTCCATTTTTAGTTGCTATATTTGAAGAGTCGGTAGTAGGCTTTGCAAATTTTTCTAATGTGGTTAATGGTGTGGCTGAACTATTCGCAATCTATTTACTACCTGAAACACAGGGCAAAGGTATTGGTACAGCACTCTTACAAGAGGGTATCAACATGTTTCCAGATTTAACGTCAGTTATCGTTTGTGTAGAGAAAGAAAATACAATTGGTATGAATTTTTATCAAGCAAAAGGCTTTTTGAAAATAGAGGAATTTGATGACGTTTTCGATGGGCATATATTAAAAACAGTTAAACTCGGCTTAACAATAGAATAACGGAGCTACAATCTACTCCGTTACTCTTGATGATTTAATTTATGTAATCTATGCAAGATTGATATGCTCGGATTGGATGACTAATGCTGTTAACCCTGTATGACTCCCAGATTCATGCGCCTCTCCTGTTTGCCAAAGTACACCGTCTCCAGTTTTTATACTTACTTTCTCTTTATCTTTACCACAAATCCATCCCTCACCCTGAATAACAATAAATAACTGTGGGACTGGCGCCTCGTGCATTCCAACAACACCACCTGGCTCTATATAGATGAAGCCAATATTAGTAGGTTCCACCGTTTTCATGATTTTCGTATAAAAAGAATTCATTGATTGATAATTATTAATTTGATTGGCCAACTCTTGTGTGAATTTATATATTTTCATGTAATTTGTATGCTCCTTTCTATTAAAACTCACAATTATTATTAGTGAGACTCATCACCATAACGTGTGGTTGATTTTCTGGAGTCGCCCAGTCGGAACGAAGATCAACTAATTTACAGGGCATATATGTCATCCACAATTTTTGGTGATGAGCTATTTACGAATCATTTTATACATTAGAACATCATCTATATAGTCATTGTCATGTAGCTTATTTTCAAAGCTTACGATTCTACAACAGATGCTCGACATCATCATAGGTTAGTCGGAATATTTTTGTATCAGGTGTAATACTCATAAAATACTCTTGTACGTTTTCTAATCCGAATTGCTGTTCAAGAGTTGACCATTCAGCAGGTGTTAGGAAAACAAAGCCTAATGTATCTGAACCTCTTGATTCCATCCACATGCGTATTTCATAATCAGGCTGTAAAATCTCGTTTAAGGCAATGATAGTTGGATCACAACTATCATCAGCATCCATCACTACAAGGGATTTTTTATCACCATAGATGATATAAAATTCAACACCTCTCTCATTGTCTACAACATACTCATACGTCAGCTTCCCTGTGTTTAAGCGTTTCTCGCTATAATGGACAATATCAGCATTGTCTTCACGCCAGTCAATCCAAAAAACATGTTCCGCTAATTTTTCATCATCAGTATTCGTTAAATAGTCTTGAATAAATGTACTATCTCGCATTCCATCACCCTCCTCCGTTAAAAGCACTGTAAAACAACCCATGCTTTATCAAATTGTTTATTTTTACAATCTTCCTCACGAATCCAGAAGTATAATCTGCCACTATCGCCCCACATAAACCCTAGTTCATCCTCCGAATCAATTTGGAGTAATAATCGCCAATCAGTCGCTCCTGCCTCTAATTCCTTTCGTAATGGATCGCTATAACCTGTTGAGTCGCCACAATATAAGCCATTTGTTACCAGTTGACATTCCAAATACATGTCACCCTGAATCGCATCTGGATAACCATCTATGCGATGAGTAGCCCTAGAATCATCTATCTCCATCCACTCGTATTCAAAATCACTATAGCTATCAGCCTCCTCTTCGCTTAAAATTTCTTGTAAATACATCGAGTATGGCGAGTCCCATGATGGAAGTGTCCATTCATTTTCAAATTGTAGCGCCGCGCTGTCGATGTTACCATGCTCGTGTAATGATGCGGGAATTTCCATTCTATTCAGGCTACTAGTCTCTTGAGAGAAATAGAAAACTTTAAAGCCATCATGATCTTTCGGGTCGTATCCCCAAGGTTGCTCGACAGCATCATAGAAAAAGGACAGCACACCTTCCGAAGGTAATAAGCTGTTTGTATCATTAGGCTTGATTTCTATTAGATTTAGTTGGCAAAGAAAATACAACGGTCTATTGTCGTTTGTATGTGGCCATGAGAAATCAGATGGTACATCCGGACAGCCACCCATTTTTGAGCTGCCAATCTGAATTTTTTCTTCAGATATTTGGTTTACCATCATTCGAATGGATTCTTTTGC
Organism: Lysinibacillus sp. fls2-241-R2A-57; assembly: GCF_030209535.1. Taxonomy (NCBI): domain Bacteria; kingdom Bacillati; phylum Bacillota; class Bacilli; order Caryophanales; family Bacillaceae; genus Lysinibacillus; species Lysinibacillus sp. fls2-241-R2A-57. The sequence goes on along the minus strand of NZ_JARVRU010000007.1, from coordinate 24,690 downwards.
GAGAGGTAATAATTCCTCCGCTTTATGCGCTAAGCCAAATTCCTTTAATCCCTTTTTTAGTTTTTCTACTTTGCTCATTTCCTTTCCCCTCCTAAAATCTCGTATTTTTTTCATATATATTCATTTTACCAAAACAAAAATAAAAACCCTATAATTTAACAATACACAAAAGAAAAACCCAGAATACGTTCTGGGCTTGATGACACTTACTTTTCTAGCATGATTAAAACTGTCGGGCTCTTGCTTCACTTCTCAAGAGACGGTTATGGAGTGTGATCTCCGTTTCACCGTTAACTTGAGATTTTGAGTGCTTAATCCTTGACCAGTTGCGGTGGATTTTTTGAGATTTTGGGTCTAAATGTTCAAACCTACTCATTCGCGCCATCCTCCTCATCAATATAGATTTCATAAGTGAAACCTTTTTTAGTATGACCTTGCAAGTAAAAATTATTCTTTTCCCCATACTTCTTGCAATGTACTTCTAAATAACGCATCTAATTTTTGTGTAGGATCATCCACTTTGACATTTAAATTTTTACAGTAAGTCTCAATATGCTTTAATTCTTTATCTAAATACTCATTAATACTTTCAATACGCGGTTCCATATTTAGCTCTTCTCCAGCTATTTTTCTCTTTAAAAGTTGCTCAATGTCCGTTTTTAAAGGGCCGTCAGAGATTATTTCATTTAATAATTCTTGAAAATCAATTGGTGGTACCGTTTGGTTTTTTTCAATCCACTTACATGCCAATACCGGTCTTAGTACATAGAAATATTTTTTTATTTTAACTTCTGAACTTTGCAAATATTCCCGATAGTTGTTTTTAGCCATATTTAAATAATGGTATAAGCTTGCGTTTGGATAAAATACTTCTTTTTCCAATAATCGTACATTGTCAATAAATGAATATTGCTGCTCATAAACAATATTGCTTCGTAACCATTCTAAAAGCGGTGGATTACTTTTGCGAAAAAGCCTTAATGCTTTTGTTATTTCCCACCCACTAATATCTAATAAATCATTGATAGGCACTTCAATGACATCTCTCTTAGCACCTATTCCTTGTGGATCGATAGCAAGGTACCACTGTGGTTGATGAATATATATGAAACGAACATCATAATCACTGTCTTTAGAAGGAAATCCCCAAGCTCTACTACCTGATTCTACTGCATATAAAATTTTTATTTGATACTCTTTTTCAATTTCTTTTAATTTATTTAGTATAATTTCTTTCATTTAATACACCACTTTCCAAATTCCACTATTTAGATGAGATTTTTAAAACAGTTCGTATCAACATTTTAAAACCTTCAAAGCACCTACAACTATAATAAACCACCCGTATATCACCTGCAAATAGACAATAATTGGTATTCTTTTATTCATTAAAAATACCACAACCGAGTGATTGTGGCAGTGAGAATTTTAATAATTCATCGCGTTTATTGCAATAAAATTTGAAGAATTGTAATACATACAGCCGCAACTATGGGCACTATTTTTAAAGAGGTGTAGCCGACTGAAGATGTACATATTGGCTCTAACGGATCCTTCGTTGGTGAAGCTAAATATTGAAGAAAACGTTGCCAGCGACTTTTCTTGTATGTCATTAGCTGCTTAGGAATCTCCACTTTATCGCGATCTAAGCTGTCTTTTAACCATGGTTCCTTTTGAAATTCATCCTTAAGCATCGAAATCCTCCTTTAGCTCTTCCTTTAAAGTCCTTATCGCATTATGTAGCCTTGATTTAACTGTGCCAAGTGGAATGGACAAAATTTGTGCAATTTCCTCCTGTGGCAAATCATGATAGTAAACGAGCAAAATAACAGCTCGTTGCTTTTCGGGTAATTGAAGTATCGCTTCTTGTATCGTTAATTTCTCGTCAGCAGACATTCGATGACTGGTCGTCGGTACTAAAAACGGAAAGAGCGTGCGCCATTTTTTGCGCCGATTTAATTTATTAATCATTAAGCGATAAGCAATTTGAAATAAAAATGCTTTCACCGTTCCCTTTTGCTGATCAAAATCTTCTTTTATATATTGTAAACGCTCAAAGGTATCTTGCACAATATCAATGCTTAGCTGATCTTCCCGAGTATAACGAAACAAAAAGCAGTACAATGGCTCATACAAACGACTATAGAGCTGTTCAAAGCCCTCGACTTCGCCGTTTTTATAGGCCTCCATCCACTCCTCATTGCTCATCATCTAGCTCATCCCCCCAATGAGCCTTAATGGACTTTAATGTTATGGACACACGTGAAACTAAGTATCCAACTATTACAATGACCCATGCTGACGATTGATTTGCAAAAAACTGCATATATGGATTTTCGATTGTTTGAGAGGAAGTCAAAAGTATGAAAACTGCCTGCACACAAAGTATTGTATAAATGGCTAAAACGAGCGTTAACGTATCAAATACATTCCAACGTAAATAAATTGTTGTTTTTTTATAATTAATTTTTCCATTTTCGCGTACAACATATTTTTTATCCATCGGGATTGTAATTCCCAAAATAATAATACTCCAAATACCAACTACAATAAAAGATACGATAAATCCAATTCCCATAAAATCACCTACTTACTGGTATATATTTTTTTAGCGATGGCTGCTAACACCAAGCTAAGAATTGTTAAAATCATAAAATACTGATATTGTGGAAGCCAAGTTTCGCCTATTAAATTTAAAGACACTTGCAAGCTATCAAATAAATATAGCATCGGGTTCCAGATTAAGAAAATAAAATAATCCTGGGGGTTTTTTTTCGCTAATGTTAAAAACATCGTTGACATTTGTATTGAAAACATAAATATCAACATAATCGGTTGCAACATACTTGTGGCCACTCTTTCATTTTTAAATAGACCAGCCAATATAAAACTCAATGGATATAATGCCAATAACACAAAGTTACTCATTAAAATAATTAGCAAAAATGAAGATAATGAAATATCAATAATAAAAAAGTAGCCAACGAGTAGTAACACTAAGAATAGATTTAATAAAGTAAAAACACCGATTCCCATTCCTATAAAGTAAGTGTGTGGCTTAATGCCTGTACGCTGCACCCATTGGAGGGTTTTATTGGCTTTCATATCTGTTAAATAGATTGTAGCATTGGAAAAACAAAAGAAGAAGATTAACATTATTATAGAAATCGGTAAAAACTGACCTTTAATCAAAAAATTAAATGATTCATCAGTCATCGCGCTTTTAGCAAAAAATGATATACCCAAAAAGATATAAGCTGGTAACAAATTTCCAAAAGCCATCCCTAGACTACGAATATTTTCTAACATATACATGCGTGCAATTTGCTTTATCATCCTGCTCTTCCTCCTAAAATTTGGCCTGTCACTTCATAGTAGAGACCTTCGATTCCTGGCAACTTCGCCTCTGCGTATTTTCTATAAAGTTCATCCTGTGTGCTATTTTCAATGAGTTTTCCGTCTTTTAAAATCACTACATAATCAAATAACGATTCTAATCCTGCTACCTCATGGCTAATAATAATAATCATTTTGTTACGTTGACGAATTTCATGCTGTAAGTAAAACATCAATTGCTTTTTCTTCGTTAAATCTAAATCAGCAAACGGCTCATCTAAAATGATAATTGGTTTATTTAATAAAAAAGAAAGGAAAATCGATACTGCTTTTCGCTGACCGCCTGACGCATTTTTCAACAAGATGTGGTCATAAGTTGGTAACCCTAATATTTCATAAAGCTCTCCCAAATCAACCTGATTGTTGGTCAATGTAGAAAAAAGTGCCATCACTTCACGAATTTTAAGATGTTGATAACTCGAAAAAAATTGGTATTGCAACGCTACTTGCTCATGCACATGTAGCGACGAATCATTGAATAAAATGGAACCTCCATCAGGTTTTTCATCTCCAGCTATGCATTTTGATAACGTAGATTTCCCTGCTCCATTCTGACCCAACAATAAATAGCAATAACCCATTTTAAATGTGGCAGACACACCATCCAAAACGTTCACACCATTATAATTTTTCACAAGATCCTTCACAATAAGCTCCAAAACAAACCCTCCCTGTTTTATATGTTCACTGACTATACAAACGGGGATTGTAAAAGGTTCATTTTATTTTAAAAAAAATGAAATTAAATTATATGTTTCTATAAAATGATTTTTTATGTAAAATAAATAATAATTGGTAATTTAGGAAATGCAGAAATTTATCATCATAACGTGAAGTCATTTTCTGGGTATACATGGCAAACGTTTTAACAAATGTTCGATTAGAATTCACCCATTAATATCCTATTGACTATGGTATTTCGCAACGAACAAAACTAAAATTGGACCTATAATATTTTTATAGCACGAATAATAGAAAACTATTTTAAAGGGAGTTACATAAGTGAGCGATTTTAAAGAACTTAAGTATTTTTTGGGGCCACATTTTGGTCCAGGGATTGGCTGGGAGCTAATCGAGCACGCTGTTATTGATCATAGAAAACTAAGTAGAGAAGAACGTTCCAAATTTAAAGAAGAACTTCTTCATATAAAACAACTGTTAGAACAAAATCAGTACGATAAAATACAACAGATTATTGACAAGAATGATTTAGAAAATACAAAGCTTTATGATATAAAAAAAATACAAAGATTTATTGATGAAATCTTACCTATTATTGAGAAATATGAATATAAGGAAGATATCCCCTATGTACCTTTTAAAGCGTTAAACTATTTATTTGATACCGTTATTATCCCAACTAAAACATTGTTATCTTTTGACTTTATTGTTATAGATATAAAAAGAGAAGGCGATACATTTATTCATCATATTTTGCAGGATTTACAATATGTAAAAAAAGTCTTTATGGAGAAAGATGAAATTAAAATTCAAAAGTTACTCCAACTTGCAAACGAAAAAGAAGTTTATATTCTAGACTCCCAATATAGAGATGAATTTATCCAAGTCGTAACGAACGAATTAAGTTAATGAACAAGAAAGTCCTTTGATTAGCTTGCCTTACATCATAAAAGACCTCTCATCAGAAAGGTCTTTTCTTGTTTAGGATTTAATTATTTTCCAAAATTCTGTTCCATAGCTTTTGTTACAAAATTCAACAGGTATTTGCGTTTTCGCAAAGTTGTCGCCTACGCCTATTTTATTAACTTGATTTTGTAACGGCGAGCCAAATGAAAACTCCAGTTGCAAATCAGTAAGGTTAAGTAAAATTGAATGCACTGTTCCAAAGCCTTCTTTGTAATTATGAACTGCTAACCCTTTAGGAAACTCTGTTAAAAGTAGTTCTTGGATTTCATCTATAGATCTTTTTCCGTTTTCCTTACATTTTTTCTCTAAAATATCGTATCTTAGCTGAGAATGCTCGAGCTTGCCTGGCTCCTTCTCCTGTATTGTCGGAAACAGTCCATGGTTAGTTGCAATAAGATAATCTAATTCTGCACGCTTTATTTCTCTTACACCGTCGTATGTTCCAATCAAAGCTGCGTCGCCACTTGCATCAGCTATTAGTAAATTCATATTCGTTCCGATCGGCATATTGTTAACCGTATAAATAGCTTCTTCAACATTTTTACAATTTTCTAATAGAGTTCTGACGATAACCATAAACTGTAAGCCAGGTACTACCGGTGGTCTCATGCCAGGATAATTACCAATGGGCATACCACACGATGCAAATGCAACGCATAGCCCCTTGTCATTTAAACCTTCGCTCCGACCGAATGTGGAAACAGAAAATCCTGTATGAGTATATTTCCCTTCTACATTTGTTGTACATAAGCGCATATCTGAAATATTAGGTGATAGATCATAATTTCTTAAAACATATGTTTTACCATCAGCCATTTTCCCTGGTAAAATAGCCCCTAAACTACACCCTCCAGGAATTAACCACGCATTTTGATAAAAATTTAGTTGTTCAGGCGCATAACCAAAGCCTTCTGCAAATCCTTCCAATTCTTTATTTAAACCTGGGCAATACTGCTCTATTTGTGCTTTCATTTCAAAATAAGTGTTGTTCGAAATTAGTTTTTCCGTAAAGAATAACGATTTTGCAAAAGGGTTATTTTGAAACTCTCCCGCTTGTTGTTGTCCTATCTCGTATGAACTACCTTGAAGAAATGCAAACTGTCCTGTATTTGTTTTCATCGATATACCCCATTCTATATTTAAGTAGCAAGACATTTCTTATCTTGCTAAATACAGAATAAAGTCTCCATCTACTGGAGAGTTTAGCTAGTTTCTTATTTTCACAAATATTTTTGTCAAAAAATCATTTGGATGTAGCCCAATATTTGGTTTAATATTAATTGGATTTACTACTTCAGTTGGGATTAAGCCCTTTATATACTGCTCCATAAATGTCCCTTCTGCCTGAAGAGCTTGCTCAGTCAGCCATTCCTGCAAGCGACTATAGCCAAAATGTAACTCTGAATACGGTCCCTTTACATTGATACAAGCATAGATGCCTTCTGGTATTACTTTAATATGCTCTGCAAGTTGAGTTGCTTTTAACGGCAACAGTAGTTCAACATCCGCTATATTTTGCTTCCTGTGCTGTTGATGAAAAATTGCAGTTAGCTCCCCTTCTATCTCTAATTGATACGCATATATTCGTTCAAATAATTTTTGAACTAGCCTATCCATGTCCATTACATTAATCTTTTCACGGATGGCAAGCACCTGAATTTTTGGTCGTTCTTCTATGTAACAACTTGATAATATTGGCTTTGGATTAAACATTTCAGTGTTCCTAATAGAATTTTTTACATGGACAATATTTTGAATTTGTTCAGCAATTATTTCTTGTTGATGCTCTAATTCCAGAACTTTTTTATGTAATCTTAGCTCTAAATCTTGCCAATCATTTTTTCCTTTCATAATCTGTTCAATCTCTTTTAATGAAAAATGACAATTTTTTAGTACCTGAATCGTATTCAGTTCTTTCATTTTATCGTAATCAAAATAACGATAGCCGGTCACTTCATCTATAAAAGATGGTTTGAGTAATCCTATATCACTATAGTAACGAATAGTTTTTACAGGAACATTACACAGGTTCGAAAATTTCCCAATGCTATACATAAAAACACCTTCTTTTTAAATAGTTACATGTGCTATGTCATTCATTTTAAATGAATTAAAATAAACCTCTCCTTGCTTAGTTATTGTACGATAAAGTAGTGGTAAATGTTTCACTATAATGAACTTATTAACATGGTATACGTTTTAACAAATATCATGGACAATTTGCTCAAAAAACAAAAGAGTATGCTCATCATTTTTTGATTTGAGCATACTTCTTTTGGTTATATACTAATTTGTTTCGTACGGGTATTTGCCCTGCTTCCACGGGTAAACTTATCCATAATATGATAGATTAGTTGAAGACTATCAGAATGGATGGCGCAGAGGGTGGAAAAATGGAAATTTATATCAAATTTTTCTAATGCGAAAACTTGGTTTTCAACAAGTAAAATTGCAAAGAAGCTTAGAATTGCAAGAGGAATTACATATTCCAATTTGATAAGATTGTATAAACCATAAATCCACCTACTATTAAGTTCCCAATAATTATAAATGGTAAGTTTCCTTGTAATTTAGTATTTTTCTTTTTCCCTACTCCACCTAACGCAGTAATCCCTATAAATAAAGACAATGCAGGATATATAAAGATAAAATACTTACTGCCGTTTAAATTGGGACCGGCTATGTTGAAGGTAATAGGAATCTCATCCGATATATTTTGTACACCAATAATTGAAAACGCCAAAAACAAGGCACAAAATATCCAAGGAATTATACGTACTGACTTTTTAGATGTATTCATGATAATCTCCATTCTCTCCCGTGTCCGCTTCACGATACAAACAGTAATGAAAGCGAGTGAGCGGAACACTCTATTTTTCGATTTTTCAATTAATTTCAGTCTTTATTTAGCTTACTTTTTTCAATAATATTTAATAATTTCATCTTCACACTACTCTTCCCAAATTAAATAGGCTCACCATTTATTGTTTTTGCATATAACATGCTAGTTACGATGCCCAAGCATAAAATAATAATAACATCATATATACCTACTATCGAACCTGACCATAGTACTCTTGGAACTGCTGCAATGAATACCAGAATCGCTGCACCGAAAAACCCCAATACACTTGATATACTCCGCTTTACTACTTGGAGTTCTGATTGCCAACTATAATTGACAAATCTTAAATTAATAGCGACTCCGTATATTGCTGAAAATACTGCAAATGCACATGGAAGAAGTACTAATGTCATGGAATGAAATAATGTTGCTTCAAACACTCTTCCGATTATTATTCCGTTTATTATCGTAAGAGGTATTGTAAGCGTAAGATTAACAAGTATCTTACTCTTTACAACCAATTCTTTCGACAATGGAAAAGTTTTGATTATCCAAATATTTTTACCTTCAAGTGAAAAAGACACGCTACTTGTATTTGATAGGCATACCATCAATGACATTATATACGGTGTTACACCATACAGAGTCTCTACTGTATTAATAGTATTTATCGGCATATTTTCCATCACTTTTGTGATTGAAATCATTAAAGAAATCGTAAAAATAACCATCATGATCATTCCGAATGTTGTGTTTATTAAGTACGTTGTGGACGAAAATAGTCGTTTGATTTCTTTCACATATAATGCTTTTAATTTACTTGATCTTTTTAATGTGTTTATTTCATATTTTTTGTTACTACTCATTGATCGAATTTTAGTATTTAGTCCTTTGTATACATACGAGAGACCTATAATGAAAATCACTGTTAACACTATTGAAACTGCTATATATATAAGAAAATCTCCCACTTTTCCTGTTACCAGTATTTTATTAAACAAATAAAACATTGGATACACTTTGTTAGCCTGATTCAATATATTTGTTAAGATCAATTTCATATCGCTTGGGTCTAATTTATAACTACTCAATGTTGGTGCTAATACTAAAAATAAAATAATACACATATAGCTAAATGAAGAAACCGCACGAGAATATTTTGCTCTCGATGAAACTTCTAAAACTACTATACTAACAATTGATGCTATAATTGATGGCACTAATGCAACTGTAAGTATTCCAATCAGTATCTTTATCCAAAAAACGCCGCTTACTGTTCCTGTAAAGAAATATACTGCTCCCATTAGAAGCATGATTATTAAAGATACTACCGTATTCAAGAAATATATATATAAGAATCTACTTACTACTATTATCGATGTTTTAATAGGAAGTGACATTAATGTGTCATAATCCCTTTTTCCAAAAAACTCATCACTAGCACTAAAAAATGCTATAAACAATGATATTAGAGTACTCACTAAAAATGAATATGCAAGTATGTGTTCTCTCATATTATATTCATTCAGCAAATATCCAAGACTTGTAATATACGCTAGCCCGAAAGCAGACGCAATAAATATACCAACAATAGCCATTTTATCACCAAAGTTGGCTTTACCTTTTAGGGTATTAAGTCTCACTAGTGAAATAATCCTAATTTTCAGAAGAATCGATAAGTGTTTCATCTTTTAACTCCTTCATAAAGAACTCTTCCAATGTTTGATTTTGTATTATGTCATCCATCGTACCACTATAAACTAGCTTTCCACGATTAATCATGGCCACCTTATTACAAAGCTTTTCTGCAACATCTAAGACATGTGTTGAAAAAAATATTGCATTCCCTTTAGCAGTCATTTTCTTCATTATCTCTTTTATATCAACTACTGCTTTTGGATCAAGACCTACAAATGGCTCGTCCAGAATCAAAAGCTTTGGTTCATGAATAATAGCTCCAGTTATTGCTAACTTTTGCTTCATTCCGTGAGAATAAGAGGATATTAGATTCCCTAGACTTTCTGTTATTCCAAACATTCCAGAATATTCTTTTATTCTCTTTACTCGAACATCTTCCGGCACTCCGAAAATATCTGCTACAAAATTTAAATACTGGATTCCTGTTAAATGTTCATATAATTCGGGACTATCAGGAATATAAGCAAATTTCGATTTGCATTCAAGAGGCTCTTTCTTAATAGAATGCCCATCAATGTATATGTCGCCTTCCTCAAAATCTAGGATTCCTACTACTGATTTGATCGTTGTACTTTTCCCTGCTCCATTATGACCTATAAATCCAAAAACATCGCCATTTTCAACACATAAACTAATGTTATCGACAGCTTTTTTTTCACCTTTATACACTTTTGAAAAATTTTTAATATCTAGGATTCCCATTCTTTCATCTCCTTATCTTATTATTACCGATCGATTACCTACACCCTCGCTAATGACCTTCGTAAAAGCTCTCATGGAAATCATCACAAGTGAATGAAAAGAAAGTGGATATCATCAAATGTTTGAAGTTTAAATCCACTTTCTGTATACATCCCTTATCCCTTCATATCTTTTATTGGTGCCTCTTTATCTTGTATACCGGTAATCGGGCATAGTATTATAGCCCGCTAATAAAAATGCATCTTTTCCTTGAGATAGAACTATCGTAAAGATTAGAAATGGACTCATAATGATAAAACAATGGCATTCACCATAGCTAGTCTCTATTTTCATTCATAATAAATTGCTGGATGGCTGGCAGCAGTTCTTTATGGAGTGGTAATGATGGGTCTGAGTACGTCGCAAAATTTTTCGCACGATCTGCTGGAGCATTTTTTAAAAACATGATTCATGCCGTCCATATATACAAGCTTAGCATCTTGTTTACCTTTCTTTAACGCTTCCGCATCAGTCGTAACTACTTGTAAGTCAGTTGTACCTTGAAGAATTAAAACTCGGCTTTTCAAATTTGCTAATTCACTTGCAGGGTTATATTTTAACCATGAAATCATATATGGTTGAACGGAAGAACGGAAGAGAGATTGTAACTCTGGCGAAGAAACGTTCTTCACTAGCTCACCTTTTTTCAAGGATGCAAGAACATCTGTTGTTTCTTTTAGAAGGGCTGGTGAAAATTGAGCTTTTAATTGCTCTAATAAAATTTCATCTGCTGGTCTTCCTGCACCTGCTATAGAAACAAAGGATTCTACATCTGCTTTTTTTGCTGCTAGTAAACCGATCAGTGAGCCTTCGCTATGTCCAATTATATGAACACTTGAATAAGCTTTGTCGGCTAAAAGGGTATTGATTACTTGAACTGCGTCATCTACGTATTGGTCAATAGTCATATTCTCTTCCTTTGTTAAAAGGGATTGATTATCGCCAACTCCTCGTTTATCATAGCGGACCGTAGCAATACCGTCTTTTGCTAATCCTTCTGCAATCATTTTTAAGCTATTATTTTTACCAGCTATGGCTGAATTTCCATCTTTATCAGTTGGACCAGAGCCTGCTATGATAAGTGCAACTGGAGATGGCTCCTTGCTAGCCTTTTGAAGGGCCACTGTTAACTCACCATCTTTAACAGGAATCTTTAACGTTTCATACGTAACTGGTTGTTCGGATTGTTCTTTGAATGATTTTAAGACAAGTGGGAGTTTGCCACCATTTTGTTGAAAAGTTGCTTCAATTTGTCCATCTTTTAATGTTCCGTTAATTTCAATAGCCGAGCCGTTTAAGTTGATCGATACACTTACTTGATCACCATTGTATTTAATGCTTTTAAATGGATAATTGGATAATCCTTGTGCTGGTACTGATAATGTCCCGCTATCTTTCTGCAACTCAACAATAATTGGCATAATTGGCAGTGCTCCGTTTGGTATCACAATATTCCCTTCCCATTTTCCTACTAGCTGTTCATTCATTTTATTGTCCCCTTTCGTCTCTTTCCCTTTTGTGTTGTCTTCCTTCTGAGTGCATGCTGCTAATAATAAAAGTGCACAACATAAAAATAATAGTTTTTTCATAAAATTTCTCCCTCTATATGAAAATCCCTAACAAGATTGGTAAAAATATAACAAGTAAAATAATATAGCTCCATTTATTCGCCATGTTCACAGTCCAACCAACACCGTATTTCTTTTGCACTAATAGTGATGGATCATTTTTATTGATGTAAACAATACCCCATTTCCAGTAGCGATCATCAGCTGAAGCTGTTTCGTTTGTATGTAAATCATCAAAGCGCTCATTACTTCTACTTAATTTCCAAATGAAGAGTATAAGTCCCCCAAAAGTGACAATCATAAAAACAATAAAAAGAGGGAAGAAGTAAGGAGCTGTTTGTTTTTTTAAAATCACTGTCGTGTAATGTAAAACAACAAGAAGAATGGTCATATTATAATTAATCGCCACTAAGTACCAGCTACCATATTTACGCTGTGTAAGCTCCCTATTGGCTGAAGCTTCTTTCGCCTGCGCGCTCAATTGTATTTTGGCACTTTTCATACCAAAACTCATGATAAATAAGCTAATTTGTGTCCCTAGTAAAATAAGTGGCATTATTATTACTGAGATCCATGTTTTTTCAGTCCAACCGTCAACCTCACCTGCTGCATTCCAATGGGTAGCAAAAACATCTGGGATGGCATTGTAATTCATATAAGTAAAGGTTATCAATGCTAATGTGACAATGATTGGTAATAAGAAAAATGTAGGTGAGAGTACTTCATCTTTATCACGTATAGATAGATCCGTCACATAAACAGTTTTAACATGCGCTTCCCAGTTTTCTTGTTTTTTTAGTTTTTTTATTTTTATATGATAAGACATATAAAGCCCAGCTGATACGAGAAGCATGACAAATAGCAAGATAAAAGATAATAAAACAAATTTCTCTTCTTGAATGGACAGAAATAATAGTGAAATTTGACCTAACAGAAAGGTAGCTGCTATACTCCCTACCAACATGCTGTAATGCTTTTTAAATGTTCGTAATTGCTGATGTTGCACATAGGGCTCTGGAATTGAAACACCAAACACTATTGATTTTCTAGTCAAATGTGGTGTTATTGTTTCCAATACTCCTACGAAGATAAAAATGCCTAATACAAAAAGCATAATTCCCCTACTTCCATTGTTTTAAAATTCGATGAAACAAACTCGTCATCTGATCTTTTTCAAGACCACGTGCAAATGCTTCAGCCATAATTGGCTTTAATGCATTTTCTACTTTTTCCACTTCTGTCTCTTCCAGTTCTCGTTTTTGCCCACCGATAATAATTGCTTTCGCTTTCGGCTTTAATTCGATTAACCCTTTTTCTTCAAGTTCATGATAACTTTTACTGACTGTACTGACATTAATCCCTAAATCTGCAGCCATAGACCGAACTGACGGTAATGTATCACCATTTTTCAACTCTCCCTTAGCAATTAACTCCACCAATTGATTCGTTAATTGTTTATAAAGCTGTAGTTCACTGCTTGGATCTAAATGAATATTCATTTTACTCCTCCAATCTGTATCGCTTATAAACAAACAGAAATCTGTCATACTTAGAATAATACAGATTTATATTTATTGTCAATTTTTTTACAATCTACTCAACATAAAAAGGACCCAGAATAATTCTGGATCCCACAAACACTTATTACTTCTATTTGATTTTATTTGTAATGGATTTTGCTTCATCTTAAGCTACAGCAAAACAGAATATCCTCTGCCTCACCAATGCTTTAAGTTATTAGAAGCTCACCTAATACAACTGTGGCGGACTTTCCTGAGATTCTTGGTCTTTGGGTATTTGACTACTCATTCTACATCCTCCTAATCATATTAGATTAATAAGTGTTTCCGCATATAATATGAGTCGTTTAACAAGTATTTATTCATGCTTTTATTATTTGTTTTGATTTGCAATATCTTCTTGTTCTTTAAAGACCTGTTGCGCAATGGTTAAAGCATTTTGCACACGCGGAAAACCAATGTATGGCACTAATTGTAATAATGCTTCCACAATTTCTGTCTGTGTTAAGCCTGCATGTAAACCACGTTTAATATGTGTTTTAGTTTGTGGAGCAGCACCTTGAGTTACTACTGCTGTAATAACAACAAGTGCACGGCTTTTTGCATCTAGCCCTGGTCGTGAATAAACATCACCATAGGCAAATTCAATAATCATTTTGCGTAAATCTGGTGCCACATCAGCCAGTGCGTCCGACTCAATCATTCGTGCTGCTTCATCCTCTGTGACATATTGTTTAATTGTTTCTAACCCCTTTGTAAAACGATCATTCATTTGTAAATCCCCCCCATTGTTTTTTTACACAAAAACCCCAATTCCGCGTCTCCAGAATTGGGGATTGTCCTTCACATATGTAAGGTTCTCTATTCCGTCTCACCCTCTGGCTCTGACGAAAAAGGATAAAGGTTTTCATAGTGCCTCACTGGACAGCTTTAATGAATATCTATGCAAAGTCACGAGGACATGCACGCTAAAGTAATTGTTAAGAAAGACAAGCACTCGCTTTTTCGATTTGGATTTTCACTTGATCAAATCCTGTGCCACCTAAAGAGTGACGACGACGAACTGCTGCTTCAGGTGCTAATACGTCGTAAATATCCCCTTCGATAAGCTCACTTTCTTTTTTCATGTCTTCAAGCGGTAAATCTAATAAATAGATGCCCTTTTGAATACATGTGAATACAAGTTTTCCTGTCACTTCATGTGCTTCACGGAAAGGCATACCTTTTGTTGCAAGATAATCTGCAAGCTCCGTAGCATTTGAGAAGTCAGAGTGTACTGCCTGGTGCAAACGCTCTGTATTGACAGTCATTGTGCGAATCATACCTTCAAAGATTTTTAAGGAACCAAGAATTGTATGGACTGTATCAAACATTCCTTCTTTATCTTCTTGCATATCTTTGTTGTATGTTAACGGTGTTCCTTTTAAAACCGTTAATAAGCCCATTAAGTTACCGTAAACACGCCCTGTTTTTCCACGGATTAACTCAGCCATATCAGGATTTTTCTTTTGGGGCATAATAGATGAACCTGTTGAGAAAGCATCATCTAATTCAATAAATTTAAATTCATCTGTTGACCATAAAATAATTTCCTCTGCAAAACGAGATAAATGTGCCATTAATAATGATGAATTGCTTAAAAATTCAACGATAAAATCACGGTCACTTACCGCATCCATTGAATTAGCATAAACCTCGCTGAAGCCTAGAAGCTCCGCTGATTTTAATCGGTCGATTGGGAAAGTTGTACCCGCCATTGCTCCTGCACCTAAAGGCAGAATATCAATACGCTTCATCGATTCCGTAAAGCGTTGTTTATCACGCTCTAACATCCAGAAATAGGCCATTAAGTGATGAGCAAACGAGATTGGCTGTGCACGTTGTAAATGTGTATAGCCTGGAGCAATTGTTTCCACATGCTCTTCTGCCTTTTCAAGCAATGTTTTTTGGAATGTTTCAATTAAATTGATTGCTTCCTTCACACGCTTCTTTAAGAAAATATGCATATCCGTTGCCACTTGGTCATTTCGGCTACGACCTGTGTGCAGTTTACCACCAACAGGGCCAATTAAATCAATAAGCATTTTTTCCAGATTTAAATGAATATCTTCATTGGCAACTGTAAATTCAAGCTCACCTGCAATTGCCTTTTCCTGTAATTGTGCAAGACCACCAAGTATGGCCTCTACGTCAGCAGCTGGTAAAATACCTGTTGCGCCAAGCATCGTAACATGCGCTACACTACCTTCTAGATCTTCTAGAACAAGCTGTTGGTCAAAGCCAATCGATGCGCCGAACTCGTCCACCCATGCTTCTGCTGATTTTTGGAAACGTCCGCCCCAAAGTTTTGTCATAACAGCTCACCTTTTCCTTCACATTTTTTCAATTATTCAGCAAATTTTATATATTTGCTGAAAGAAGTTAAAAGGTGCAGCACAGCGCAATGCTACACTACACCTTACATGTCAAAATTATTTTTTATTTACTGAAGAATTAACCACTGTTGGCAGACCCCATAATTCGATGAAGCCTACTGCTGAAGCATGGTTGAATTGGTCTTCTTTTGAATATGTTGCTAATTTTTCGTTGTATAGTGAATTTGGAGATTTACGTCCTTCCACAATTGCATGACCTTTATAAAGCTTCACGCGTACAGTTCCATTCACAAACTTTTGTGATTCAGCAAGGAATGCCTCTAGAGCATCACGTAATGGAGAGAACCATAAACCATCATAAATTAATTCAGATAGCTTTTTCTCAATGACTGGCTTGAAATGCGCTAACTCTTTTACAAGCGTTAAGTCTTCAAGCTCTTTATGCGCCGTTAATAGCACTTTTGCTCCTGGGATTTCATATACTTCACGAGATTTAATGCCGACTAAACGATTTTCAACGTGGTCGATACGGCCAACACCGTGTGCACCAGCTACTGCATTTAGTTCTTGGATTAAATCAGCAAGCTTCATTTCTTTTCCGTTTAAAGAAATTGGTTTACCAGCAACGAATTCAATTTCTACATATTCCGCTTCATTTGGAGCATTTTCCACAGAAACTGTTAAACCGTAAGCTTCTTCTGGTGGAGATACCCATGGATCTTCCATTATGCCCGCTTCATTTGCACGGCCCCATAAGTTTTGGTCGATTGAGAATGGAGAATCTAACGTTGCAGGAATCGGTACATTATGCTTCATTGCATATTCGATTTCCTCATCACGGCTCCAGCCCCACTCACGCACAGGTGCTAATACTTCTAAGTCCGGATTTAACGCTTTTATAGAAACTTCGAAACGAACTTGGTCATTCCCTTTCCCTGTACAACCATGAGCTACTGCGTCCGCACCTACTTGGTTTGCAATTTCTACTAATTTTTTCGAGATTAATGGACGAGAAAGTGCCGATACTAGCGGGTATTTTTGTTCATACCAAGTATGGGCCTGTAATGAAATTAATGCATATTCTTCTGCGAATTCATCCTTCGCATCTACCATATATGATTCAATTGCTCCTACTTGAAGAGCTTTGTTTTTTACGAATTCAAGATCCTTACCTTCACCTACGTCAAGACAAACTGCAATAACGTCCCAACCTTGTTCTTTTAACCATGGAATTGCTACCGAAGTATCAAGTCCGCCTGAGTATGCTAATACTACTTTTTTATTCGCCATAAAAAATGCGCCTCCAATTTGCTCTATAGGATATGTATTTTTATACATCCACTTAAAAGTTTATACACGAATAGTATCATGTTATAAAAATAAAAACAAGTGTATTTTTATAAATTTATAGACTTTTATGTTTATTGTAAAAAGTGTGTCATTCCAATACTTTAAGAGCTTGTACAAACTATGAATATTTTTACTCGGAAAAACGATTTTTTACTCGCTACATGAATGTATATAATATAAATTTCAGGAAAGTAAACGGTTCTTCGGCAAAACGAGGTATGGGTTTCCGTTTCGGATGTGCGCTTTCTTTGGGGCGTCGGGGCAACAAATGTTTTCTGTGCGAAAACGTAGCGGTAACTTAGCGGCAGCGGCAGGTTGTTTTTTTTCGCGAATGGACACCCTTGCACTTAGCTAGTGGTTCGCATATCATAACGCCCACATTGAACTTTCATCACCTAGTTGACAGACACAAAAAAGAGTTGTCTCAGCGCAAGAGACAACTCTTTTCTTAATATCGAAAAACAAAAAGATCAAGGTAATTTTTGTGAACTGTTTTAGTATCGAGCCCCAAAACAGAATCGCTAAAGCTCCTTTCGCCCCTTTTATAGGAATACTTTGAAGATTTATCGAAACAAAATCGCTCTTTATCGAAACTATTTGAGCTTTTATCGAAACAAAATCTCATTTTATCGAAACTTTTTGAGCTTTTATCGAAAAACAAGCTCTTTCTATCAAAGAAATCAATCACACGTATTGGTGTAGAGACATAAAAAAACTGTAGACACACTCCATTCTTACTTAAGTATGTTTACAGTTTGATTAATATTATTTTATTGAGTTTTTCGTTACTTCTTATTGAAAAATGACTTACCTAAAAATTCAACAGTTGCTGGAGCTATTGCATATAGCTTGCTTGATAACCCCATGATTTTTGGTAAATTCACCTCTCGCACAGGGCGTTCAATCGTTTTTACAGTAGCCTGTGCCACTTCTTCAGCTGTTAATAAAAATCTTCCTAAAGAAGCTCGATAGCTACTGTCATCACTCGCCTTATCTAAAAATGGTGTATCAATTGGACCTGGATGTATTGCCGTGACTTTCACATTATACGGAGCCAGTTCCATGCGAATCCCATTCGTAAAGCCAACAATCGCATGCTTTGTAGCTGCATAAACACTGGCCTTCGGTGTCGCTACCTTTCCTGCCTGTGAGCCAATGAAGATTAACTGACCTTGCTGGTTTTGCATCATAGGCGCTGCTAGACGCTTTGATAAATACATCGGCACACTAACATTTAGCTCAATCATTTGTGAAATAGCCTCATCTGACAATTCAGGTGCAATGCCAAATTTACCTACCCCGGCTGATAGAATTGCTACATCGAGAATTGGTAGCTGTTCACATACTGCATCCATTGTAGCTACATTCGTTAAATCCGCTTGGATAACGTTTGCTCCTAAGCGTTCTAATGCTTTCAATGCTACTGTATTACGTCCTGTTGCATAAACCGTATGACCTTGTGCTACTAATAATTCAGTAATTTTCAATCCTACACCACTTGTTGCACCTGTAACGAAGATAGTCTTTTTATTCATATCCATGTTTAAACCTACTTCCTTTGAAATAAATAGATACCTTCTTCCGTTTTCGTCGATGTAATGTAATTATTTGCTTCTAAGTAATCTATGTGGCCGAGCGTTTTGGACAGCGTCAGACCAAATTGACGCTGGAAAATTGCTGGATATAAGCGTTTCGTTACTTGTACTACAGTTAATGGATCGTCCTCAAATAATTCGCAAACCTTCAGAGATTGCTGATGCTGGTGTTCGAGTCGTTTATCAATTATATGAGGAATATCCTCTAACTCTGCACCATGTCCTGTATACATCGTTTTTACTGGTAATCGACGCAAAATTTCAAGTGATTCATTATATTGTAGTAAAGATTTAGTCCGTCCTAAGGAACGATCCAACGGTGGTTCAATTAATGGGTTTGGTGTTATTTTTTCAAGCAATAAATCGCCACCGATTACATGATGAGATTTTTCATCCCAGAAGATAAGGTGGCTTTGTGCGTGACCTAATGTTTCAATAGCCTTTAATCCAGGATGTCCTGGCACTTCATCACCATCATAAAGAATTTGTGTTAGTGGTCGTTCACCTACAAGCTCTATTTCACTACGTACATGTGCACTTGGTTGAATATATTGTTGAGGAACACCGTGTTCAAACAAGCACTCACTATAAAATTCCTCGTGATAGCGTAAAAAATCCTCATCATGGCGAAGCACCTTATCGTTATAGGCATGCCCTAAAATTTCTGCATGTGGAAAGGCATCCACCCAACCTGCATGATCTGGATGATGATGGGTTAATACAACTTGTTCAATATCTCTCATATCATAGCCCGCTGCCCGTATACCCCATTTTAGTGCATCATAGGCATCCATTGTTTTTGGTCCAACATCAAATATTGTCAATGCATCGCCTTTCACAACAAATGCATTTACATCTCCTACTTGATAGGGTGTTGGTATTTCTATTTTATATATAGACAAAAGCTGTCTCCCCCTTTAGTGCAACTAGTGAATAATGATTCATTCTATTTTACAAGTTTTTCTTCCTTTCGTCACCCTCCTGTTGACAGGTTGACGTATTATCAATATAATTTTGAATAATCAAATTATATTGTGCGTTGATGAAGCCAAGTACGTATTTGGTGAAGGTGTATTAGAGAGTGTTACATTTGCTGAAAGTAACATCACCCGCTCCCATTACCGAACCTACTTCTGAGCAGTTATGAAAACATAACCGTTTCCCTTGCGATAAAAGGGCTGTGAGTTGTGCCAATTGGCAAACAAAGGTGGTACCGCGGAAACATTAGCGTTTTCGTCCTTCTATATAAGGACGAGAACGCTTTTTTATCTTTATTCAGCAATGTTTTAGTAGCGAAAGTGAAGCGGCAGCTACAAATGTTTTAGTAGCGAAAACGAAGCGTCAGCTACAAATGTTTTCTGTAGCGAAAGCAACGCGGCAGCTACAAATGTTTTCTGTAGCGAAAGCAACGCGGCAGCTACAATTACGCCAAGGCGAAATTGATTTTGAACTGGAGGTTTTATTCATGAAAAAAATACTATTTATTGGTGCAGGCTCTATGGCAGAGGCATTGATTCAGGGCTGGATTAAGCAAAAGGTATTTACAGCACAAGAAATTTACGTCACCAATCGCTCAGACAAAGAACGTTTACATTTTTTACACGACACATATGGTGTGAATTGCAATTTTAGTCATGATATTTATCAACAGGCTGATTTAATCATTTTAGCAATGAAACCTAAGGATGCCGTGGCAGCGATGCATATGTTAAAGCCCAAAATTACAGAGCAATCAGCCGTTCTTTCTATTTTAGCAGGGATTGCTATTACTACTATTACAGAACATTTAGGTACTCGTCCAGTCGCACGTGTTATGCCTAATACATCTGCCACTATTGGGATGTCTGCAAGTGGGATTGCATTTAATGACAAAGTAACAGCAGCACAGCGCTCAATTTTCTTACAGCTTTTAGAGGCGGTTGGTTCAGTCATTGAAGTGGATGAGGATCAACTACATGCAGTAACGGCCCTTTCAGGTAGTGGTCCAGCTTATATTTATTATTTAATGGAGGCCTTTGAACGAGTCGGTACAAAGGTGGGGCTCCCAAAGGATACTGTACGACTATTAATGACACAAACACTTGCTGGCACTGCTGAAATGTTAAAGCAATCTGTTGACGAGCCTGATGTCTTGCGCCGAAAAGTAACAAGTCCAGGTGGCACAACGGAAGCTGGAATTAAGGCTCTTGAACAATATCATTTTAATGAGGCCATTGAAGCATGTATTAAAGAAGCTGAAGCTCGATCACGTTCACTTGCAAATAGTAAGTAATGAGTGCAAAATAAAGTATATTACTGGGAATTAGGGGGCTTTATTTTGACTAAATTATTCGAACCTTATCAATTACAAACTATCTCATTAAAAAATCGTATTGTTATGGCACCGATGTGTATGTACTCGGCACAGGATGATGGCCTTGTTACACCATTTCACCAAGTACATTATGCAACACGAGCGGCTGGTCAAGTTGGTTTAATCATTGTCGAAGCTACTGGTGTCGTACCAGAGGGGCGTATATCTAGTAACGATCTTGGTATTTGGGATGACGCTCACATCGAAGGTTTCAGTCAATTAGTTCAAGGCATGAAGGCATACGGAGCCAAAACAGGTATACAACTTGCACACGCTGGCCGTAAAGCAACTGTAGAGGGAGAAATATTTGCACCATCAGCCATAGCATTTAGTGATGCTTATAAAACACCAACTGAGATGACATTAGAAGACATTGAATATGTTATAGAAGCATTTAAGCTAGCAGCTGTTCGTGCATCTAAAGCAGGCTTTGATGTACTTGAAATACATGGCGCACATGGCTATTTAATTAGTGAATTTTTATCACCTGCAACGAATAAACGCAATGATCAATATGGTGGCTCACAGGAAAATCGTTATCGCTTATTACGTCAAGTTATCGATGCTATTCGTAGTGTTTGGGAAGGTCCTTTGCTTGTGCGTGTTTCCGCTGAAGACTATGCAGAAGATGGTACAACAATGGATGACTTTATCATCTTCAGTCGCTGGATGAAATCACAGGGTGTCGATTTTGTGGATGTTTCTACAGGTGGTGTCGTGCAAGCACATATTAATGTTTTTCCAGGCTACCAAGTGCCTCATGCTGAAGCGATTAAGCACGGTGCTGATATCCCAGCTGGTGCAGTCGGCCTTATTACGACAGCCATTCAAGCAGAGGAAATTTTACAAAATAATCGTGCTGACTTAATTTTCTTAGCACGCGTTCTCCTTCGCGAGCCCTATTGGCCACTGCATGCTGCTAAGGAATTAGGAAAAGAAGTTCAACCTCCAGTGCAATACGTACGAGGTTGGTAAAAATAACGGTATAGTGACTATTCACTATAATGTAAAAAAACAGCTTGTTGATTTATGTTAACAAGCTGTTTTTATTCAATAAAGAGGATTTTGTGTAATTTCTTCATCAATTGCCTTCACTAACGTCTCTGCATCATCTGCAGTGACGACTTCTCCATTGACGATAGCGAAGATCCCTTGCTCACAAATTTCACAATGGGATGTACAGCCGGATTCTTCAATTTCAATATCGGATCTTTCAATTAATACATCATAGGCATCTGCCGCACCTAGGGATAAGTTTGTAATACAAAACTCCACTCTATTTTTCAATTGCTGCGGCTCTTTCTTTTTCTTGAAAAGAGAAAATACCATCTTTTGATTTCCCCTACTCTCTCAAACAACTATCAATGAAAATGAAATATATTCCATCCTAAACAAATTTTATACGTTTGATTTTTTTAGTTCTGTAAAGCTGAATGCATTAGTTAAAAGCTTTAAGATTAAAACCTCTAACGTTTTAGCAAAAAAGCCTTGTCCTAGATGAAGTGAGACAATAAATACGCGAAAATTCAATTAAAAAAACAGGTGTGTTGATTAACCATTTTTATCCATTATTATTAATTTGAAGGCTCTGATTTCCGCTACGGGCTACTCACTTTCCCGCCGGAGTCGAGTAGCCCTACGCTGCAATCAGTTAAAATAGAAATATATTAGCAAAATAGTAACAAAAAAATCCTTTTATTGCTCAATAATAAACCTATTTTTCCCCAATCAACACGCCTGTTAAAAAAACATATTTAAAGGTGGTCTTTTGAGTTATTCTTTACATTTGTTTTGCAAGTAAAAGTAAATACTAATAGTGCTAGAATAAGCTCTTAACTGATAAAATTATATAAACCATTCACCTTTTCTTCATGAATAACTTCCAACATATTAAACAATAACTTAACATTGTTACTTTTATTTCCATCAGTTAAAATAGTATAGATATAGTTATGCACTGGACAACAAAACGTTTCATCCTCAGAGACTACACAATAACCTCTATTTTCATTTTTCTCTATATGCCTCCATTTCCAACCGTATTTTTTTTCTACAATAAATCCATATAATGAACCAATTTCAAATGCTATCTCTTCCACTTCTTCGTCTATTAATTTATTATCTCTATAATGAGACAACGCTGATTTAATATTGTCGAGTGACATTAAATAATTATCAATATCTACTATTTCTAATTTTTCCTGACTCAAAACAGATAAACGCTTTATTTCATCCATTTCTTCACTTTTTAATGTGCGCACTTTAAGATCATCCTGACAAACTAACCAATTTTCTGGCATGATTCTTCCCCCTGGGAACTTCTTCAGATTTTTTTGTTTTAACTTTACTTGTAATTTTTCAAGTCTTTATAATTGTTTCCTAGTTTCCATTGAATCTACTTCCGTGCTATATATGTAATAAGGGCGCTGTACAGATTAAACCTCTACCTCCCGTAATTTCAACTAACCGATATACAAATACTTAATCAAATTTTCAACATACTCTTCTTTTTTCAAAATATTATTCAAAGAAGATTTTAACATTACAATAAAATCATCATAGAATTCAAAGGTTTCTTCGTCCATTATCTCTCCTTCAAATTTCTCATGCACTAATACTAATATCACCGAAAGAGAATCTAGAAAATCCGAAAAAGAATCTGCAACTGGAAATAAATCACTCGTTTCATAGCTTGCTAAAACAGGTGAACCTTCTTGGTTTGTAACAACTACAATTGGATCATCATCCTTGTCTGCTAATACAATCCAATTTGGATCCCAATTTGGATTTTCATTTTTCTCGGATCCAATCCATCGAAATCCTTCTTGCCTACGCTCCAAATTATCAGGTGAGTAAAGATAAAGGTCAATATCTCCAAAATCGATACCTATACCGTCTAAATGATATCCATCATCTCTAACATCACAAATTATTTCGCATTTTTTATAAAAATATTCTAATTCCGGAGAAAGCTGTATTTCTTTACTTATTTCTAAAGTTAAAAGATCTGATCTGTAATGAAATTCTCCTGTTTTTATAACAGGTGAACTTCTAGGAAATTTTTTAGTTGTTTGTATAAAACGTTTTAACGCTCGCTCTACGCTCGACATACTAACTCCCTTTCTTTTCATTAATTTCAAAGAACCCCTTGCTTAATTTTGAAAAACATCTATAAAATAAAATTACATCTAAAATAGGAGTAACAATAACATCCGGTTTCTAGGATTCATGCTACTCTTTTGATGTAAGTTTAAATTTCATTCTAGTATAGCCATCAGTATTAATTTCACATTAACATACTACTCACAATGATAAATACAACAGTTTTTCTTATTTTTTCAATTTCTGTTTCTGAATAATCTCAATAATGCTAAGGTTTATACACATCAGCTTCATTTGAAGGGACAAAGATAATGCCCTTTAATTTATGTTTTTCAGCTTCTTTTTTAAATTCTTCTGAACAAAATAATATACTTGAAAGGTTTCACTAGCGTCGCATTAAAATAATTCAATGAATTTATAAAAACAGAATTTTCTGTAATAACGGCTATGCATAAAAAAATCCTTTATAATGGTTGGGCGGTAGTAAACCATCCAAATCC
>NZ_JARVRU010000198.1:0-13002 GCF_030209535.1 Lysinibacillus sp. fls2-241-R2A-57 | reverse complement strand
CCCGATCACTTCTTCGGCATACCCGAGCGGTTTTGAGCGTAACCCGATCACTTCTTCGGCATACCCGAGCGGTTTTGAGCGTAACCCGATCACTTCTCCTGGCATACCCGAGCGCATTCAGTTTCCAACTATGCAAACCCTTTTACAACGAGCCATTTATTTCACTTTCAATCCATCTAATACAATAGCTGTAAATTGTGCCATTTCTATAGCTAAATCGAAGTCTTCGTTATGGATTAACCAATCATAGATGTTTGCACGCATACAACGTTGAATAACAGCCTGCATGCCAGTTACTTGTAAATCTTGACGAAACTCCCCGAGTCGAATGCCTTCCTCGATATAGGAATTAATAATTTGGAATATTTTCCTTTGTGGATTAATTAAATAATGATCTTGTTCTACTTGATTTGTCATCGCCGCAGTATAGACTGTTCTCAATAAATCTTTTCCGACAACATTTGTTAAGTACTTCATTTGTTCTTGATAAAGTAGTAGAATTTTTTCACTTGCTGGTAAAGTACGGTCAATATTTTTTTCCACCGTGCTATAAAAACTATCAAGCTCTTTAAATTTTTCTAAAATAACATCGTACTTAGATGGGAAGTGAGTGTAAAACGTTCCCTTCGATACATTACATGCTTTAGTAATTTGTTCAACAGATACATATTCAAATCCATGTTTATTAAAAAGGTCTAATGATGTTTTTAGTAATTTTTCCCGTGTTTCTAATGCTTTTAATTGACGACTAGTTAGTGAATTCATATTTCGATTATTCCTCCAAATTTAAGGCTCATCCCTATACAGTGTGGTTGATTTCCGTTCCAACTGTGGGCGTCCGATGAGGCGGTGCTTGCTGATTCCCAAGGAGTCACCCAGCCGGAACGAAAATCAACTCGGTAGTCTTAACGAATATCATCCCTAACTTTTTGTGATGAGCTGAATTTAAGTATTTTAAGATATTTTTTTATAAAAATATTCTGAAAATATAAAATTTTTCAATTGACGAGATGGATTTATTTTGATTATGATTTAATTGACCGTAGTCAATGACTGGGGTCAATTAATGAATCTTGTTATTAATGTTACGACAAAAGACTAGAGTTGGCTAGTGTTCATTAGAGTTTGAAGGAACGGGGGAGGTCAAAATGACGGAGAAATTAGGTTTTATCGGCTTAGGCAATATGGGGTTACCGATGTCGATTAATTTATTAAAAGCAGGCTATACGGTTTAT
Source organism: Lysinibacillus sp. fls2-241-R2A-57 (assembly GCF_030209535.1). Classification (NCBI taxonomy): domain Bacteria; kingdom Bacillati; phylum Bacillota; class Bacilli; order Caryophanales; family Bacillaceae; genus Lysinibacillus; species Lysinibacillus sp. fls2-241-R2A-57. The sequence goes on along the minus strand of NZ_JARVRU010000198.1, from coordinate 11,767 downwards.
GGCTTTGACACTAATTCAAAGGCAATGGAACAATTTATAGACGAAGGTGGAGTCGGACTAGCAACAGCAAAGGAAGTTGCAGAACAAAGTGATATTATCATGACGAGTTTACCGACACCTCAAATCGTGGAACAAGTGTATAAATCGGAACAGGGAATCATACACCATGCTAAGAAAGGGAGTTTATTAATAGATTTCAGTACGGTAAATCCCGAATTAAATGATTCCTTACATAAAGAAGCGCAATCATTGGGATTACGTTACCTTGGAGCACCTGTTAGCGGGGGAGTCATTGGGGCAATTCATGCAACTCTAACGATAATGGTCGGAGGAGAAGAGGAAGATTATCAAAGTGGGTCTGAAATATTCGGAATAGTCGGGAAAAACATTTATCATCTTGGGACTTCTCCAAGTGTAGGTACATGCATAAAATTACTCAATAATTTAATGATTGGCTTCTATACAGAGGCAGTCGCTGAAACGATTGTGCTTGGTGAAAAGATGGGTATCCATGCAGATACGCTGTATGAAGTTTTAAGTAATAGCTATGGTCAAAGTCGTATTTATGAACGTAATTACGTAGAATATATGAAAAATGAAAACTATCAGCCAGGCTTTTCTACAAACCTTTTATTAAAAGATTTGAGACTAGCTAAAAATATGGCAAAAGAGGCAGGGGTACCACTTCGAATCGGGGAACAGTTGGTAGATCTTTATAGTGATATTTCTCAACAGGGTTATGGAGAAAATGATATGTCTGCCGCTTATTTAAGTTTAAAAGAAAAATGCAAAATTGAACAATTTTAAAGGAGGACAAGAAATATGACAACAGCACAAGAAGTTAAAACTTTAACACATTTTATTGGTGGGGAACTAGTTGAAGGGAAAAGCGGGCGTTTCGGTTCAGTATTCAATCCAACGACAGGTGAGGTTATTGCCAAGGTGCCACTTGCCGCTGTAGAAGAAACTAGGGAGGCTATTGATAAGGCACAGGCAGCATTTCCAAAATGGCGTGATACGTCAGTAGCTAAGCGAGCAGAGGTTGTGTTAAAGTTCCGCAATCTTATTACTGAAAATATGGAGGAGCTTTTACAAATCATTTGTACAGAAAGTGGGAAAACAATTGAGGACGCAAAAGGTGAAATTACTCGAGGTTTAGAATCTGTTGACTTAGCAATCGGTGCACCTCATTTAATGAAAGGGGAGTATTCAGTAAATGTTGGCGGTCAAATCAATGCCTATTCTGCAAAATTTCCATTAGGTGTAGTAGCCGCTATTTCGCCATTTAATTTCCCAATTATGGTGCCATTAGCGCAAACTAGTATGGCGATTGCTGTTGGTAATGCAGTTATTTTAAAAGCATCTGAACGTGTTCCTATGACTGCTTTGTATGTTAGTGAGCTTTGGAAAAAGGCTGGATTACCAGATGGTATTTGGACTGTGGTAAATGGTGATAAAGATGCTGTTAATGAACTTTTAGAAAACCAAATTGTGCAAGCGATTTCATTTGTAGGATCCACACCAGTAGCTAAATATATTTATGAAACGGGGTCGAAATACGGTAAACGTGTCACAGCGCTTGGTGGAGGAAAAAACAATATGGTTGTCATGCCTGATGCAGACCTTGAGCAGGTAGCAAATGCCTTCATTGGTGCAGCGTATGGCGCAGCCTCTCAACGTTGTATGGCCATTTCTACAATTATGCCTGTTGGTAAGGCTACTGCAGATCGTCTTGTTGAAATCTTAAAGGAGAAAATCGCTAACTTGAAGGTAGGTTCATATACAAATCCAGAGACAGATTTTGGTCCTGTCATTTCACAGCAATCGAAGGAAGCGATTATTGCTGCTATCGGTCGAGGAGAGTCTGAAGGGGCAACAGTTATTTGTGATGGTCGTGAACTTGATATTGTGAAAGAATCAAAAGGATTTTTTGTAGGACCAACATTGCTAGATAACGTAAAACCTGGCATGGAAATTTATGAGCAAGAAATATTCGGTCCAGCTCGTAATGTTGTGCGTGTGGATTCATTGGATGAAGCAATCCAACTTATTAATAAGCATGAACTTGGGAATGGTGTCACGATTTTTACGAATGATGGCCTAGCATCACGTAAATTCACAACAGAAATAGATGTTGGCATGGTAGGTGTCAATGTACCGATTCCAATTCCGGTTGGATACCATAATTTCGCTGGATTTAAAGGTTCTCGTTTTGGTGAAGGGCATATGTTTGGACCAGATCAGGCACGTTTCTTCACAAAAACAAAAACAATATCAGAGCGTTGGATGGAAGGAAATGCATCGACAGCATCTACATTTGCATTCCCTAGTAATAACGACTAATACAAACGAAGAGCTGTTTTTCTTGCAGCTCTTTTTTCTAAAAGAATAAAGGGGGCAAGTGGATGTTAGAATACATTGGACTTTTTGGTAGTTTAGCTTTACTTGTGTATTTAACAATGAGGGGTGTTAATTTACTTATTTCAGCACCATTGACTGCATTGATAGCGGCTGTAACGAATGGTCTAGCATTTTTTCCACAAACAGCTGATGAGAATCAAGCTAACTTTTTAACAAGTTATATGGATGGGTTTACTGGATTCGTTGGTTCATGGTATTTAATGTTCATGGCAGGTGCAATTTTCGGAAAGGTAATGGAGGATACTGGGGCGGCTGATAGTGTTTCTAAATGGATTGTGGAAAAAATCGGGGTTAAATATGCAGCCTATGCCGTAGTACTTGCTGCAGCTGTACTAACGTATGGTGGTGTCTCCGTCTTTATCGTAGCCTTTTCGGTATATCCAATGGCTATTAGTTTATTCAAGCAAGCGAATTTCCCTCGTCGCTTTATTCCAGCAGCGCTTGGTTTAGGTTCTGTAACCTTTACGATGACCTCGGCAGGTTCACCTGAAATTCAAAACTGGATTCCTATTCAATACCTTAATACAACGCCATATGCTGGATGGCAAGTAAGTATAGTTGTTGCAATTTTTATGGCAATTGGTGGATCTCTGTGGCTAAATTGGATGATTAAACGTGCAGTAAAAAGTGGAGAAGTATTTATTGAACGATCTAATGATCCAGTTGTTGATGAATCTCGTAAGCTTCCGAGTCCAATTTTAAGTCTTGTACCACTATTGGTAGTTTTAGGTATTTCCTTTGTGTTCCATGATTCTCTTGGAACTTCAGCTTTAATTGTGGCATTAACGAGTGGATGTATTACGGCTTATTTAGTGAGCTATAAATATTCAAAATCTGTTGGAGCCACACTAGCAGCTGGTGCTATGGGTGCCGTTGTAGCTATTGCTAATACAGCAGCAGTGGTTGGCTTCGGAGGTGTGGTAAAAGCTACACCATCATTTGTGGCAACTGTTGACGTCATGACCAATATTCCTGGAAGTCCGTTAATTGGCGGTGCATTAGCCATCGCAGTAATAGCAGGTTTAACAGGCTCGGCCTCTGGTGGTCAAACAATCGCAATGCCTTTACTTGCGCCACACTATATTGACATGGGGGTTGATACCGAGGCATTACACCGTACAATTGCTATTGCGTCGGGGTCTCTCGATTCATTGCCACATGGCGGTTATGTAGTAACAACTATCAATTCTGTATGTAATGAAAAGCATAAGGATGCTTATATGCCATTTGGTGCCTTAACTGTCATTATACCGATCGTAGGTACGATAATCGCAATCATATTATTCTCACTAGGAATGTAGGAGGGATGTTAAGTGAAAGGAAAAACAGTTTTTATTACTGGAGCAGCTCGTGGTATCGGGTTATCCATGGCAATAGCGTTTGCTGAACAAGGTGCGAATGTAGTGATAACAGATATTAATGAACAGCTTTTAGCAGAGGCAATGAACAACAATCCTCAATTAACTGCATACACATGTGATGTTGCGGATGAGCAGGCAATATGTGATGCGATTGACTTTACTGTTAAAAAGTTTAAGACAATAGATATTTTAATCAACAACGCAGGGTTTCAGAATGTTTCTTTTATCGAAGATTTCGCGACAGAAATATTTGAATCAATGCAAAAAGTGATGCTTGTTGCACCTTTTATCGCAATGAAATATGCGATACCACATATGAAGAACAATAAGTTTGGCCGCATTATTAATATGGCATCCATTAATGGAGTTATTGGGTTTGCCGGGAAAGCAGGATATAATGCCGCAAAGCATGGACTTGTCGGTTTAACGAAAGTGGCCGCATTGGAGGTCGCAACGGAGGGAATCACAGTGAATGCAATTTGTCCAGGCTATGTCGATACAGAATTAGTGCGTAATCAGTTTACGGATTTGGCAAAGACAAGAGGGATTCAAGTAGAAGAAGTGCTTGAGCAGGTGCTTTATCCGCTCGTACCTCAAAAACGCTTACTAGATGTATCGGAAATTACAGGACTTGCGCTTTATTTAGCAAGTGATATGGCAAAGGGTTTAACAGGTCAAGCAGTTATTTTGGATGGCGGTTATACAGCACAATAGCTTAGGAGGGTGAGATATGATTCAAACAAAAACAATCTTCACGGTGCATTCGCCAGGAACTATCGTTTATGGACGAGATTCTTTTGAAGAAGTCGGTGTTTATGCAAAACACTTGGGGACCAAAGCGCTTATCATTAGTGATCCGATAATGGATAGCTTAGGCTTTGTTAAACAATGTAGCACTTTATTAAAAACCAATGGATTGGAAGCGGTTTCATATTTAGGCGTCACAACTGAACCTGTGGATACGTATGTGGCAGAGGGACTACGTGTTTTACGATCTGAGGGCTGTGATATCATCATTTCCGTTGGTGGTGGGAGCTGTATTGATACAGGGAAAGCAATCGCAGTAGTGGCAACGAATGGTGGCTACATTGGCGAATATATGAAAATGGCAAAAATTGCTGAGCAAGCACCGATTCCACATATTGCGATACCGACAACAGCGGGGACTGGCTCAGAAGCAACGGATGCAACAGTCATTACTAACACGACGAATGAAGTGAAAATGATGATTAAGCAGCCTGCATTTATGCCAAATGTAGCGATCGTAGACCCGATTTTAACGGTTACATCTCCACCCGCCATCACTGCAGCGACTGGTATTGACGCGTTAAGTCATGCGATTGAGAGCTATTTATCACGTTTAGCACATCCTTACTCGAATGTACTTGCACGATCAGCGATGGAGTTAATCGTTAATAATATGTTAAAAGTTTATGAGCACGGTAATGATATTGAAGCTCGTGAGGCGATGTCGCTAGGCTCAATGCAAGCAGGTCTTTCATTCTCCAATGCTTCTGTTGCATTAGTACATGGTATGTCTCGCCCAATAGGAGCCCTATTCCATGTACCACATGGTATTTCAAATGCCATGCTCTTGCCAGCAGTATTAGAATTTTCAAAGGATTCTTGTGTCGATCGGCTTGCAGATTTAGGTGAATTTTTCAATAAAGATAAAGAGCCGTTATCTCAAGAAGAGCTTGCCGATTTAGCTATAGTTTCAATTAAGGAAATGTGCAAGAAGATGGATATAGGTAATTTACAACAATGGGGAATAGACGAACAAGCCTTTTACGCAGCTATTCCAAAAATGGCTGCTGATGCAATTGCCAGCGGTAGCCCTGGAAATAATCCTAAGGTGCCGACATATGAAGAACTAATTGAGCTTTATAAAATTGCTTATCATTATGAGTTTTAAGAATTCAAGAAAGAACTGTCTAAAGTAGAGTTACAAATCATATGTAATTTGTAACTCTATTTTTATTGCTTAAAATCAATTTATTGGTTCATTACGAAAGTTGTGGATGACATTTGTTGATGTGGAGGCTAGGCTGGGCGACTCCTTTGGGATCAGTCACAGATGAGACCCTGCAGCGCAAGCGAAGCAGGTAGGGGAATGAAGGCTAAAAGCATCACGTCCTTTGATAACGCCTTCGTGACCAACATCCTGTTGCTGCCGTACACTACGCTTTCTAGCAAAAACATCTACTGCTGCCGCTACGCTTTCGCACAGAAAACATTTGCTGCCCTAACGCCCCTAGGAGATTTATCGAAACAAAATCGCTCTTTATCGAAACTATTTGAGCTTTTATCGAAACAAAATCGCTCTTTATCGAAACTATTTGAGCTTTTATCGAAAAACAAGCTCTTTCTATCAAATTATTTGATTTATGTTATAATTTTGAAAATATATACAAAGGAGAGGGATTAAATGGAAGAATGTTTTATTTTTAATAAACACACGGGTAACATCCAAACTTCAGGGGTCATGATTTATGAAGACGAATATGTTTATGTTGGACATATTGATAAAAATGGAGCACCCAATTATTTAGGTCATATTATGATCGATTTAAAAAGACATGTTCCTACTCTAGGAGATATGACTATAGAAGAAGCAAAAGCATTTGGCGTTATTATGGCTAGGGTCAGTAAGGCAATAATGGAGTGTGAAAAGGCTGAGCATATCTACTCATTGGTTTCTGGAAACTCAGTGCCACATTTGCATATGCATTTAGTTCCACGATACCCTAATACCTCTAAACAGTATTGGGGACCAGATGCTGTTTATGATTGGGAAAATGCTCCGATGGGGGACAATAGCGAAGTTGTTAAACTTTGTACACGTATAAAAATATATCTGGAGAATCATGCAGATGAGTAAATCAATAGAAGAGTTTAGCTGGGTAGGTAGCCAAGAAAACTTTATTGATCATCCAAATCTTTATCCAATTAAACATGTTATTGTGGGACGCTATGGTGGTAATTCCGATGCAGGACAATATAAAAATGAAGATGGTTGTTTAGTATGGCTAGATGAAAAGGAAGATTGGGAATTTACTATTTTACTGGATGCTCATAATTCAGCTGAGAGTGCTCAAATAATTACCGAACAATTTTTTTATCATAAAAATGAAATAAAACATTTATTATCTTTACCAACAAACCATCAAACCTTTAAAAGAATTGAGGAGAAGATTTTAGCTATATTTCAATCTGAAGAGTTCTTATCTGTTTGCAGGAATATTACGGGAGAAACAGCATGTTTAATTGTCGTAAGAAAGGATAAATATGTGTGGTGGTTTTCAGTTGGAGACTGTGTTCTTTATTTATTTCACCAAGAACTGGCTGCACTAGGTCAGTATCAATTAAATCAAAGGCAATTTTACGAATGGATAGGACAAGTCAATACGTTTGAACAGGACGTCCCTTGCTATAGTGTTGGCATTAAAGAATTAAGAAAAGGAGAAAATCGTCTTTTTCTCACTACAGATGGCTTAATTGAATGTCCAGGTGAGCCGTATTCTAACCCTATTAACATTTATAATGCCTTCCTTAACTCTACTGATAAGGAAAGCATTTGGTCAATGTTAAAGAATATTAGACGTAATGGTGTAAGGGATAGCACGACCATCGTTTTTTGGAAAGTTACTATTTCAAAGGAAGCCACTAGAGCAAGTGATCAAGAAGCAAGTTCGTAGTTGATTTTAATAATGGTGACTTTGATAAATGTTCACAAAGGGAGAATACTTGCGCGTCAAGGATGAATACCCGCGGAAGAGAGGGAAATACCCGCGCGCAGCAGGAGAATACCCGCGAAAGAGAAGTAAATACCCGCGCGCAACAGGAGAATACCCGCGGAAGGGAAGGGAATGTCCGCGTCAGGAGGATACCCGCGGAAGAGAAGCGAATACCCGCGCGCAACAGAAGAATACCCGCGGAAGAGAGGTGAATACCCGCGCGCCAGGAGAATACCCGCGGAAGAGAAGCAAATACCCGCGCGCCAAGGATGAATACCCGCGGAAGAGAGGTGAATACCCGCGCGCAACAGGAGAATATCCGCGGAAGAAGTAAATACCCGCGCGCAACAGGAGAATATCCGCGGAAGAAGTAAATACCCGCGCGAAAAGGGAGAATACCCGCGAAAGAGAAGTAAATACCCGCGCGCAACAGGAGAATACCCGCGGAAGAGAAGTAAATACCCGCGCGAAGCAGGAGAATACCCGCGAAAGAGAAGTAAATACCCGCGCGCCAGGAGAATACCCGCGGAAGGGAAGGGAATGTCCGCGTCAGGAGGATACCCGCGGAAGAAAAGCAAATACCCGCGCGCACCAGGAGAATACCCGCGGAAGAGAGGGAAATACCCGCGCGCAGCAGGAGAATACCCGCGGAAGAGAGGGAAATACCTGCGCGCCAGGAGAATACCCGCGGAAGAGAGGGAAATACCCGCGCGCAGCAGGAGAATACCCGCGGAAGAGAGGGAAATACCCGCGCGCCAGGTGATACCCGCGGAAGAGAGGGAAATACCCGCGCGCAGCAGGAGAATACCCGCGAAAGAGAAGTAAATACCCGCGCGCAACAGGAGAATACCCGCGGAAGGGAAGGAAATACCCGCGCGCAGCAGGAGAATACCCGCGGAAGAAGTGAATACCCGCGCGCCAGGAGAATACCCGCGCGAAGCAGGAGGATACCCGCGGAAGAAAAGCAAATACCCGCGCGCAGCAGGAGAATACCCGCGAAAGGGGGAAAACCCCACGCGCTCCAGAAGATCCCCTGTATTTATAATATAGTTGTCACCTCCATCCTTTCCCTCGCTTCAATCAAGAAAAGAATTCTACATGTATTTTGTAGAATTAATATGACATATGAAAGAAAATATAGTAATATTTTAAGTGAATCATCATTCATTTTTACGAAGGGGAGATCTTAAATGTTGCAGGGGAAAACAATTATTATTACTGGTGGATCAAGTGGAATGGGTCTTTATATGGCAAAGCAATTCGTTACTGAAGGTGCAAATGTTGTTATTACTGGTCGTAATGAGGAGCGATTAGCGGAGGCGAAAGCTTTTATTTTAGAGGCTGGAAAAACGATTGAAACATTTCAAATGGATGTTCGAGTGCCAGAACATGCAGAGGCAATGTTAGCATTTGCTGTTGAAAAGTTTGGACAGGTTGATGGGCTTGTGAATAATGCAGCCGGCAATTTTATAGTGCATGCGGAGGATTTATCACCAAATGGCTGGAAGGCAGTTATTGATATTGTTTTAAATGGGACATTCTTCTGTTCTTCTGCAGTCGGTAAGTATTGGATTCAAAATAATATTAAAGGGTCGATTCTTAATATGGTCGCGACTTACGCATGGAATGCAGGGGCTGGTGTTATTCATTCAGCGGCTGCGAAAGCAGGTGTATTGTCGTTGACTAGAACGTTAGCTGTTGAATGGGGTAAACAGTATGGAGTTCGAGTAAATGCAATTGCTCCTGGTCCAATTGAGCGTACAGGTGGTGCAGAGAAGCTCTGGGTGTCAGAGGCTGCTGCCGCTCGAACGTTAGACTCTGTTCCGTTAGGCCGTACAGGTACTCCTGAAGAAATAGCTGATTTAGCAACATTTATGATGTCTGATAAGGCAAGATATATGAACGGTGAATGTGTGACACTTGATGGCGGGCAATGGCTAAATCAGTATCCATTCTAACTAGGAGTTCAATATAGGATGTTAGCCTAAAATCATCGCATCCTTGCGATAATTGCTAACTGACCTGCATAGGTAAAAACGCCACGTCTTGTGGCATTACCGAAAGGGCCAACATCGTGTCGGCCCTTGTGCAGGCAGAAGCACAAAGCCGATTCCGGACGCGATGATGTCGAGGCATAATTGATAACAAAAATCTTTGCATAATGGGGAGCTGGGTTGACGCATACTAAGGGTAAAGAAAGGAGTTTTGCCTATGGGTATGTGGTTAATACCGGCTCTTATTGCCATTACGATTATTGCTGTCATTTCGCTTGTGTCAACGTTGAAAATTGCCAAAATGACGTCTGAACGGAAATCAGAAAAGGATACACCGATTTCAGAAACCGTTGAAGAATATACAACTATGCTAAACCCAATTGTTTGGGTATATGGCATTTTTCTACTCTTCTTAGGCATAATGATTTTTTATTACTGGAGTAAGACAGGTTATTAAATAAATATTGTCTTCATTCAGTACATATTATGCTGAATGAAGATCCTTCTTTAAACCTCGAAATCCCCCTTTACAAGCTGTTTCCGATACTTAGTTTTCTTCAAAATGCTAAAATAATTCGTTGTTCTGGAAAAACTCTTCTCGGCCTTGTCGTGGTCATAAAAGGAATAGTTATGATATGATAAAAGGGAAGCATCCTGTTCTGCAAAGCAAGGACAGAAAAGGAGAAGAAGTTCATGATTTCAACTAACAGTAAAGGCTTATTAGCAATGCCAATTAGTGATTTTATTATTTCGTCTGAAAAGGTTGCGCATGTACAGAGTGGAAATAATGCGGAACATGCCCTCCTAGTACTTACACGTACAGGGTATTCGTCGATACCTGTTTTAGATTTGAAATATCGACTTCAAGGTTTACTAAGCATGAAAATGATTACTGAATCCATTCTTGGACTAGAACATATTGAATATGAAAAGCTACCCGATATTAAAGTGGATACAATAATGGATAAAGATATCGCTGTATTAAAGTTGACGGATACTTTTCAGCGAGCGCTTGACTTAGTTATTAATCACGCCTTTTTATGTGTTGTGGACGAAGAAGGAACATTTGCGGGAATATTAACGAGACGTGTTATTTTAAAGCAATTGAAAAAATATATTTATCAAAAAGAGTAGTAGTTTAAGAGGGGACTCAGATGAAAATCATGAGGCCCTCTTTGCTTGTATCGGAGGTTTACTGATTGATGGCAACGGAGGCTGAAATTTTAAAAGTACTAGCAGAGGAAAGGAATATGCGTAAAGCAGCAGAACGTCTATTTTTATCCCAACCAGCGCTTTCTCAACGGTTGCAAACAATTGAAAAGGACTGGGGCGCACAGTTATTTATTCGTTCGCAAAAAGGACTGACAGCGACACCTGCTGGAGAGCAAGTTATTGCCTATGCAACTGACATGCTAAGCAAAAAAGAAGAGATTTTTGAAACTATCCAATCACTAACGACAAAAGTAAACGGGACTTTGAAAATTGCCTGTGCATCTATTGTTGGTCAAAACTGGCTTCCCAAAATTTTAAAGGATTTTGTCTCAAAATATCCAGAGGCAAAAATTTCTCTTATGACCGGCTGGAGCTCTGAAATTGTAAAAGCACTTTATGAAGGTGAGGCTCATATTGGAATTGTGCGTGGGCAGGTTGATTGGAAAGGGGAAAAAATTCACCTTTTTCGTGATACCCTTTATTTAGTAGATAAAGAGGTAAAAACGATTGAAGATGTTCTGACGACAGAGCGACCTTTTATTCAATTTAAAAGTGACTCCAATTATTATCAGGAAATTCAGCAATGGTGGCAACAGCATTTCGCTTCAAATCCGAGCAAACAAATTTTAGTTGATCAGATTGAAATTTGTAAGCAAATGGTATTGAACGGCATCGGTTACGCTATTTTACCTTCAATCACTTTAAATGAACACGATGGTATTAATAAAATAGCATTAACTAATAATGAAAAAGAATTTGGTTTAACTCGTGATACATGGTTAATAGGCTATGAATCCTCATTTCAATTACGACAAGTAGAAGCTTTTGTTGAAGTGGTACAGGATCATGCACGATGTTTGTTTGATTACACGAAATAAGATCAAGGCAGTCTCAAGTGATTCACTCGGGACTGTCTTTTTTTATGGATGCTCACCGTAACGTGTGGTTGATTTCCGTTCAGACTGTGTGCTTTGTTGCTGTCGCTACGCTTTCGCACAGATAAAACAATTGTAGCTGACGCTTTGCTTTCGCACAGATAAAA
>NZ_JARVRU010000112.1:0-13542 GCF_030209535.1 Lysinibacillus sp. fls2-241-R2A-57 | reverse complement strand
CTCTCTTTTTGTATAATTTTCATTGGAAGAAATTAGATAATCAACACGCGTGTTTATTTTTATTTTTTTCGTTAAAAGATAAGGCTTACTTTTACTATGTTTTGTATATGTTTAGTTTTATTCTCTATCAAGCTACTTTGAATTCTTTAGATATTGAACTAGTAGGTCAACTTTTGCCTAAATGGTTTTTTCTAAAATCTGCAGCGATAAGCGGAAATATCTTACTTATATGTATGATTCTATTCAGCAAAGAGTTTCTTGAACTAAAAAATTACTTACCTCGATTCCACAAAATCGGGAATTTTCTATTATGGATCTCTATACTATCTTTAATTGCTTCATTCATTGTCCTTGATGTTGAGTTTGCAAATAATTTAACAATTATTCTTTCTGTAGTTGTCTTTATTTTTCTTTGGTTATCGGGATTATTTGTGTTGTTAAAAGGTCAGAAAATGGCTAGATTTTATATGGTAGGTTGGACTGTTCTGCTTGGTTCCATCATTGTACAAGCATTGGCTTTTTTAAGTATTATTCCATTCCATCCAGTTATATTTGAGGATATTCCTGCAATTGGTGCTATTTTTGAATCTATATTTTTGTCATTAGCATTAGGCGATAAAATCAATATTATAAAAAAAGAGCATCAGGAAATGCAACAAACGCTCAATGAAACGCTCGAACATAAAGTAAAAGAACGAACACAAGAGCTAGAAAGAGCAAAACTTGAGCTTGAAAAATTAGCAAATACAGATCGCCTTACTCAAATTCCAAATCGTGTAAAGTTAGACGATGTGTTAGAAGAGGCTATTGAACATGCCCAACATCATGAGGCTCCGTTCGCTATTATTCTACTAGATATTGATTTTTTTAAAGAAGTCAATGATGAGTTCGGCCATCAAGTAGGCGACTTAGTTTTAATGAATGTAGCAGAGATATTGCAAAATACGATTCGCGAGCAAGATACAGTTGGCAGATGGGGTGGCGAGGAATTTTTAGTTATTTGTCCTCAAACTAAACTAGATGGTGCTATAAAGCTTTCTGAAAAGCTTCGTCAACAATTAGAAAATTATCAATTCCCTATTGTACAGCGAAAAACTAGTAGCTTTGGGGTAACTAGCTATGTAGATGGTGATTCATTAAATACTTTATTATCAAGATGTGATAAAGCATTATATCAAGCAAAAGAAAAAGGAAGAAATTGTGTTGAATTTTTAAAAGATGATGTCAATGTCTCCTCTCAATTATAAAAAGCAATTGAAGCGTCAATGACAGGATTTCTTGTACTTAATAGACCACCCCCATTACGGGGTGGTCTATTTTATGAGCTATTCAACTAAAGCACTACCCTACGCTGAATAAGACTGAAATTGGCCCAGATGCCAATTGAAGAGTCTGGAAATTTGCGGAACAATCCAAAATCGTCCTTTGCAAAGATCCCAACCTGTGTCTTAGTCTAAGCCACTTCATTAATTGAACATAGCCTATACTATATCAATTGAAGGGAGTTATAAAGATGGTAAATCCAATGCGTTTTAATGACGGACGCCGATTTTTCCCTGGTCGTTTTAGAAATGAATTTTTCCCAGTTAGAAGCCCTTTTTTCCCTGTGAGTCCATTTTTCCCTGTTAGCCCATTTTTTCCAGTAAGTCCATTTTTCCCGTTCGGGCGCCCGTTCTTCCCTGTTAGCCCATTTTTCCCGTTCGGTAGACCATTTTTCCCCGGGTTTGGCCCTCGTTTCCGTAGATAAGTAGGAATTCTTTTTTATATTACCGATTTATTAGACACATAATTAAAATAAGAAGCTGTAGAACTAGATTTTGTTAAAATAAACGGCTGAGTGAATAAAAAAGATATTAAAGTAAAAAATCAGAGGAAAGATAACTAATACTACTGATGACGGAATGATGGCTACGGAATATCTTGTCTTATCGGCAAGCCAAAGAAATTTTATAAGATCTTTCATCAAGGGGAATCGTAAAAAGATTGTTGTACTTAAATAGTAATCGCCCTCGTAGTCGCGTCCGTGTCATCGAAGTCTTTCTTGCTGAGGTCAATTTTTTTCAAATTTATAGTCTTTGTTGTTCTTGTAGGTGTTGTTTTTGCTCCTCTTGCTGCACTATTCGCTCGGGTTGCCTATTCCCCCCAAAAATAGAACAGCGACCTGTTTATCGCTGTTCTATTAACCTTTTATGTTTCTTGTACCTTAGCAAATGTTCTTTGCATTGCAATTTCTTTTCGTTTTTCTCGAGTTACTCGTTGCCAAATTACAACAGTAATCAATCCTATAATCGCTAGAGTCAATAGAATGGTAAAGAATACTTTATACCCTGTCGTTCCATCCCAGTAGTCCAAACAAGCCCCTGCAATAATTGGCATAAAAATTTCTCCACTATATCCAATAATCATTAGTGGCATCGAAATTGTTCCTGTTGTTTCTACAGGATAATCTCCTTCCACTAATATTGCGAAGTGCAATGCTTGAAGAGCATACATTGACGTATAAATAATCGCAATGAAAACTAGCAACATTAGGATTAAAGAAGCTTTCCCAGGTAGAATAATAAGACCAACCAAACCAATAGTTAATATAAAATATCCTATTAATACCATGTTAGAAACACCTATTCGATCCCCAATAATCCCTGCACTAAAACTTCCAATTGGGCGGCAATATTGAGAAAAATAGCCTAAAGCAGCAGCGATTAATGTAGAAGCACCAAAAGCAGCTGTAGCATAAGGCGTAATATAATAGTAACTAATGATCATCGCATAAGATGTAAAAATAAGTATCGTTGCTAACCAGGTCGTTGGCATTTTAAGGATTTTCCAAAGTACCGTCCAATTAAACTTTTGATTATTTTCATTTGCTTGGGTATTTTCGTTATTTGAATCTTTGTAAAGTAACATAATCATTATCCCCAAAAGAAGACAAATTACTGAATAAACCACAATAACTGCCGATAATGCCATTTTATCACTCATTCGCTTTGCAAAAAAAGCAAAAATCCCTAAAATCACAGCCGATTGAACGATGTTGGTTATGCCTCTTCCCCCTTCAAAAAATCCAAATGCTTTTCCTTGTTCGTTTTCAGAACCTAGCGAGCGTATAGCTTTTACTAATGCTCCCCAGAACGTCATAATAGACGTTATTCCCCAAGCCGCATGAATTAGCAATAACACTGGATAAGGAGGATACAATAATAAAGCGAAACCTAATACTCCCGTAGCAAACAAGGAAATTGTTAATAAATATTTTGTTTTCCAACGATCTGCACAATATCCACCAAATACATAGGAAATCAAACAACAAACTCCATAGGCACTTCCAAGTGTCCCCATTTGTGTGTTGGTTAATTGAAATGCTTCTAGAAAAACATCATAGTAATAGTTTCTAAAATAAGGCAATGCGTAAATTAAGGCACCTGAAACAGCTAGTATAACTAACGTTGCTATGTTCTTCTTTAATTTAGCTTCCATCTTTTTTCCCCTTACATGTTATTTACAATCCAAAACGTTCAATTTTTTGATCCCACTTCTTATGAAAGGCGTATTTATCGTTTTCTTTAATATCCATCTCTCCGACAATTTTAAAATTTTCTTGATCCGATGTCTTAGTAATCGTAATATTAGCGTCAATCCACCAACCGTCACGACCTATTTTCATTTTTTGAAAAATCGTATATTTAGCCGAAAGTGGATTAGAATTACTTAATGTCAACTCTCGCTTCAAATTGTGTTCAACTGTCACATCAATTTCATCAAAGCGATAGATACCTTCACCAAATACCCCACCAATCCCATCTGTTATACATGTCCACGTATCACTTAAAATATCATACGAAATAGAACGATCGACTCTTCCTTCTTGAAGAATTGTAATCGGGGTTAATGGCGCACTTTCAGGATTCATATTTGGTCCACTAATTTGATTGCCATGAAAGATTGGCAATGAGAACGTAGCCGTTTCTAGATTCAGTGTAAGTGTTGCATCTTCAGGCATCGGCCAAAACATTGGCCAAAACGTTGTACCAAGTGATAAACGTATACGATGCCCTTCTTTAAACTTGTGCCCGCAACAATCTAAATCAACAAACGCTTTTACTTTTTCACCCGGTGTTAATAAATCTACACGATCATGTCCATTTAAGTGTGTTAAGTTCATCACGCCATAGGAAACACGGGTAACAGCTCCATCTTGTGCAACATCTGATAGTTGAGCAAAAAGCATCGCCTTTGATTTGTCGCTCATTAACTCTACTTCAAATCTTGGATAACCAACAATCTCTAATGGTTTCTCTAAAACTTCACTTTCAAATATCATAGCCATACCATCATCTAAACGTTGGTCTGTAGGACTTTCTCCAATTACGCCAGCCCCCATCCACTCACCTGATAATAGACCATGATTTAATGGTGTTTTTAACAGTACTTGCTCTTCGCTAACATTAGGTCCTTGAAATAATTTACCATACGCTAATTGATATATCTTTGTCTTAACTTCCGTTGTTGGCCATGATTCAAGCCCAACCCAATATCCGTTACTTGTTTTTTTACTTGCAGAGGGCGACATACTTTCTTCTACCCATACATTTACCATCGGGCCATCCATAACATCATTGTCAATTCCTTTTAACCAATAATCCCACCATTTCACTGCCTCTTGTAGAAAGCCCATTGCTGGTCCAGGAATACCATCATGCGGATAAACATGCGCCCAAGGTCCAATAATCCCTTTTCTAGAAACAGAGAGCCCTTTCATCAAACTTAATACTGTGTTCGAATACGCATCTTCCCAGCCGTCAATCGCGAAAACAGGAACTTCAATGTCATCGTAATTTTCACAAACTGATCCATGTTTCCAATACTCATCCCTTGTCTGATGTTCCATCCATTGTGCCATCCATAATGGCATATTTTCTAATCGTTCCAACCATTTCTCACGCCAGCTTTCCCCGACAATGTGAGGATCAAGAGGTCGAAGCTGATATGCTAACATAATAGCTCCCCACCAGAAATTATCGTTTAAAAGACAACCACCTTTATAGTGAATATCATTGTTATAACGATCATCTGTAAAGCCTACAGTAATAATTGCTTTTAACGCTTTGGGTCTTCTCGCTGCCACTTGAAGAGAATTGAATCCTCCCCACGATTTGCCCATCATTCCAATACTCCCATTACACCAACTTTGGCTTGCAATCCACTCAAGTACTTCAAGGGCATCATCTTGTTCTTGCTTTAGATATTCATCTTTTAATAAGCCATCCGATTCCCCAGAGCCTCTCATATCTACCCGGACCACCGCATAGCCTTGTCCTGCAAAATAACCATGCATCGGTTCGTCTCTGGCCCTTGTTCCATCTGTTTTGCGATAAGGAATATACTCCAAAATTGCAGGAACTTTCTGGTTTTTCTCAACTTCTGGTAGCCAAATACGACTTGAAAGTTTCGTACCGTCTGTTAACACAATCCACGTATTTTCAATGGTTTGGTATGTATACGGAAATTGTGTAATGATTTTTTTGGTCATTATCTGAATGCTCCTTTTAGATATCGTTCGTTTATTTGGAATAAATCGGGGTGTAAACACACTTTAATAAAATATAATCACAACCACTAAATAAATCATGATTATTAATTAATCATGATTACCTAATAATTACGTCCAGTATATCACCCAGAAACTAGAATAACAACTTTGAATATTCTGATTTTTCACATCGTTAATACACTACATTGAGATGACCATAATTATGATATAATCAAGATTAAATTTGGTAATTATTGAAAAAATATAGCCACTATTTAAAGAATCTTAATAGGAGAGAGTTCTGTGAAAAAGAAAGAAATACAAATGAGCCGCATGTGGAAATACTTTGTGGACGCAACAGCGGAGATTATTGAAGATGATGGGCTGGAAAATGTGACAATAAGAAAAGTTGCAGATAAAGCAGGCTATAATAGCGCAACAATTTATAACTATTTTTCGGAAATCTCTCATCTAATCTTTTTTGCTTCCATGAAATTTATGAAAAGTTATACAAATGAAGTCGCCATTTACATTCAAAAAGGTAAAGACCCAATCGAAAAATATTTATTGGCTTGGGAATGCTTTTGCCAGCATTCCTTTCAAAAACCGCAAATTTTTCATGCTGTTTTTATTATGGACTTAGGTGAAACTCCAGAAAAATTACTACAACATTATTATCAAATCTACCCTAATGATTTAATTAACATTCCAGAAGATTTAACATCCATTCTGTTTGAACATAATATGACAAAACGGGGTCGTTCTATGTTAGAAATCGCTTTAAAAGAAGGGTACCTAAATGAGGAAAATGTTGATTCAATCAATGAATTAACCATTTTAATTTGGCAAGGTATGTTTACAAATATTTTAAATAACCGGAAAAGTTATGATGCGGAGGAAGCAACCAAAATTGTGATGAACTATATATCTCAAATAGTACTTAACGCAGACTTATTTAGTTTCCAAAACAAAAACAATTAACAAAAATACGGAATGTTGGAATAGGTATAGATACTTTAATTAATATGAATACTTCTATAAATGGTTTCACTTCTTATTTTTTTATTCTATCCCCTTAACAAGTTTGTTATGGGGATTTGTATTTTCTCTTCCGCATCCTCTTACTTTACTTTCATTAATTTATGTTTTTGTATGTTCTTCATAATTTCCACAATCCAAACAATAAGAGACCTCCAATTATAGAAATGATTAGAATTATAGTTGTTATTTTATAGTAAAAATGTCTTTCCAGTGAACGCTAAACCCTGCTCCCCTCCTTCTAGAGGGTAGTCTCCATCTGTACATTCATAAAAAGCACGTCACTCCTTCTCATTCATATAAGGGAATAGTAACGTCCTTGGGATTTGGACAGTATTGGACTTTACTTTGTCGCGGATGATTATCCGTCCAAAGATGCCTGGCGTATCCCAAAAAATCCCCTTTAGCAAAACTGCTAAAAGGGATTCCATCTATTTCTGCCAATCATTAAGTTCCTTTAACAACTCAGGAAGCTGCAATTTCTTTACATCAATCAGTGGTAATGCCTTAATAAACTCCTTACCGTACGACTTTGTTGAAATGCGGCGGTCTAAAACTATAAAAGCTCCTTTATCGTGTGATGAACGGATCAGACGACCAAAGCCTTGTTTAAAGCGCATGATGGCTTCCGGTAATGATAGCTCATTGAAGGAATTACGACCTTGAGCGGCAAGGTGTTTAGCTCGCGCCTTAAATACAGGCTCTTCTGGCGAGGAAAACGGTAAGCGTACAACAATAACCGATGCAAGTGCGTCACCTGGAACATCCACGCCTTCCCAAAAGCTGTTTGTACCAAAGAGTACCGCATGGCTAAACTTTTGGAATGATTTCAGAATTCGCATACGACTACCACCCGTTACACCCTGTGCAAAAAGCATATAGTCATCAAGGAGTTCACTATCTTGAATAAGCTCCACTGTTTTGCGAAGCATATCCTGCGCCGTAAATAAAACGAAACATCGTCCTTCAGTCATCCGTACCGTACGTGTAATTGCGTGGGCGACCGCTTCAATATATTCATCCTGTGACACATGTTGAATATCAGGCATATCTGTAACAATAAATGCCTTCGCTCCTGCATAATAGGATGGCGGTGCTTGTAGCTTTATCACTTGCACACTATCAGAAATACCAAGCTGACGCGTCACAAATCGTTCATTGCCTGGTACAGTTAAAGTACCTGAAGTCCACACTATGCTTGCCTGCTTACGAAGTGGTGCAAGTACTTTTTCGATAATAGGAGTGACATTAACTGGCTTTTTAAAGACATGCAAGCTTCCTGGAACGCTCCGTAAATCAAATTCTAGCCACACTGAATTATCATCCTGTGGCGATAGGAAAATTTCCTCCCACTCAGCGATTTTCACCTTCATTTCACGAATCCAATAATGCCACTCTGATAATATATAGAGCTCATTTTTATCTAATTGCTCAATATTATTTCCAAAGGCCTGACCTACTTCTGTCGCAAGATCAAGCCACTGCTGCGTGAGCTTGCTCACTTGTAAAAGTGGTTCTTTAACTAGCGATACATCCTCTAAAAATAAAGTGTATTTTCGATTAGCTTGTTTTCCTTTTATTTGTTGCTGCATTTTTTGAACAACACGCTGAATCGTTTCATCGAAAGTTCGTTGCAGGCGAATAAATTGTGCATCTAATCGCTGTAAGTTTTGCATAGGAACGCGGTGTTTTTTCTTAGCTGCCTGACTAAATTGTAGGAATAAGGCAGTCTCCTCCATCGTGCCAATTTGACCGAAAATATACTTCCACTGTGTATAAGAGAAAACAATTTCGTCTTGCTGCATTGCAGCTTGAATAAATTGATGGGCTTCATCAATAATCCATCCGTCGATTTGTGTAAAGATTGGTGTTTGGCGGACTAAATCACTGAGTACCATAGAATGATTCGTTACAATACAATCGGCAAACTCACTATTTTTTAACGCTTGCTCATAGAAATCAAAGCCTCTTGATGGTTTCTCATCAGGCATTTTGCGGATTTTCTCTAAAAACAGCTGTCCTCCGCCTGAAACATTGAGCTCACTTAACACCCCTGTTTCTGTTTTAGTAAGCCAAATAAGAATTTGTAAAATCGTAAAGGTATCATCATAGGATTCATCAGCATAAGCCATACATTGCTCAAAGCGTGTAAGATCAATATAATGATGCATACCCTTTAGAACAGCAATATTTACTTTAGTGCCAAGGATTTTTTCAATCTTGGGTAATTCTTCTTCAACAAGCTGCTCCTGCAAGTGTGACGTGTATGTGCTAATCGCAATTTTTTTATCGACTGCTCGCGCATACAAAATTGCAGGGAGTAGATAACCTGCTGTTTTACCAATACCTGTTGAGGCCTCTATAACGCACTCCCTCTTGTTATTTAATTCCTTCCAAATAATGTCCATCATTTCAAATTGTGCAGGTCGTTGCTCAAAGTTCGGCATCACCTTTGTCATTAATGATGCTTTGTCAGCTGCTGTTTGTGGGTATGATACAATCTCTGCATTATTTGTATGCTTTTTTCGTCCATCACTAATAGCCAAATTGCGGTAGTAGGAGACATTCTCATTAGCAGTTACATGCTGTCGTTTAATTTGAAGTGCCTCGAAGAACAACTGGGATAAATTTGATTTCAATCTGAATGAACGTTTATGCATTTGTTCAAGAGTTAGCTGAGGGAGAACGAGTAACTCCTTCCAGCAATGTTTAAAGAGCTCAGCAGTTGCTCTGGCATCGTCATCTGCTCGGTGTGCATTTGCCAGCTCTATATTTAAATCTGCCGCTAAATCACCTAGCTTAAAGCTCAGTGACATAGGGAACAATATTTTGGCAAGTTCAACCGTGTCCATCTTTTTACCCTGCCATTTCGGTAAACCTGCACGCTTGAACTCCGCTTGTAAAAAGGATAAGTCAAAATCCGCATTATGCGCGACAAATACACAATCAGCAAGCAATTCATATATGTAGTCAGCATGTGCCTCAAACGGCAAGGCATCCTTTACATCCTCATCCGTAATATGCGTTAAATCCTGAATGAAAATTGGAATGGATTTTCCTGGATAAATAAACTTCGTAAAGGTACGTTCAATTTTCCAATCTTTCATAATAACAATTGCTATTTGAATCATTCGGTCCCCATTTGCCGGTGAATGACCAGTCGTCTCTAAATCAACAATTGCATACTTTTGACTTTCCATCATACATCTCAACTCACAGTTCACATTAGATAGATGAATTTTATCACATATTTGGCTCAGCGGCATCCCTTCACCATTGTTCATTGGTCATAAAAAAAGACTTCTGAACGATTACCATGATTTGTAGTAAGAATTTTCAAATTAATATATAATATTTGTAAAAGCATGGCCCATCACCATAACGTGTGGTTGATTTCCGTTCCGACTGGGCACTTTCCTGGGACGTCGGATGAGCCAAAAACATAAAATTTAAAAGATACAATTCGAGGGGGGTATACTTCAGAAATGAAACAAATTTTCGCATATGAAAATATAGAACAATATCAAAAGAGTATACAAACAACTCAATATTTAATTGAAAAATTAGAGATTTATCGTCAAATATTAGAAAAAGAATTTAAACTCCGTGATATTCCTAAGGCGATTGTATGGACCTCAGAAGAAATCGCGACAAACATCTTTTCAACTGTACCTATTCCTGCATATACAACTAAAGATATTATCTATATGAATCCGAACCTTGAGGATTGGAGACAGTTATTTTTAAGACAATTAGAAGGTCAACAACATTTTGAAATAGAGAAATACTATAAAACGATTTGCAATGACCATATTTTTTGCATTTTAGCCCATGAACTAACGCATCATTCGGATTTATTTCTCGATGAATTTGATGATGAGCGAATGGATAGCATTTGGTTTGAAGAAGGAATGTGCGAATATTTATCAAAAAAATTAACGCTCAATGAAAATCAATTCGATGAAATTGCAAAGATTGAATTAGAATTGATTCATTTGTTTAAAGATAAATACGGAAAACATTCATTAGATGATTTCGGTACTGCTAGTTATGAATCGGAAAGTTTAACTAGTATTATGTATGACTACTGGCGTAGCTTCCAAACCATCAAATACTTAGTTGAGGAACGTTCAGATAACAATATACATCATGTATTTGAAGTCTATCATCGCTGGCACAAAGAAGGTAGAAAGGTTTCTTTAACGCAATATTTTAATTTGGACAGCTTTCTAAATTCTCTATAATGTTCATATGGCAAATCAATGAAGCACAGAATCGTCCTACATAGATAGATTTTCATTTCAAATCTATAATACGCCTTTTCTTTAACAATTTTTTGACATAATAAAAGTGTACATCATTAAAATAAATTTAGTAATGTACACTTTCAATTTATTAAGTTACAAAGTAATATCTACTTTTATCACACTACATCACCGTTGCTTCTGGCTCATAGGATATCATTTCTTTAATAGTATTACCTTCTCCCATAATGGCAACCGTTGGCTTATGATCTTTTGCCTCTGCGTTATCTACATACACATAAGAAATAATAATTACAATATCTCCACATTGTACTAGACGTGCTGCTGCACCGTTAACACAAATAACGCCTGATCCACGCTCCCCTGCAATAATGTAGGTTTCAAAGCGAGCCCCATTGTTATTATTGACGATATGCACCTTTTCGTTTGGTAACATGCCTACTGCGTCTAAAATATCCTCATCAATCGTAATGGACCCAACATAGTTTAAATCTGCTTGTGTCACTGTAGCACGGTGGATTTTACTGTTCATCATCATTCGTAACATTTTATAGTCCTTCTTTCACATTAAAGATACAATTATCAATTAAACGAGTTTTACCAATGTATACAGCCGCTGCCAACAGTACTTGCTCCGTTTCAACTGTTACTGGTATTAAATCTGGATACGCTAATAGCTCAATATAATCAATTTCCCCATGTGTACGAGCTGTAATATGTTCCTTTGCTTTAGCAAGTGCATTCGCTGCATTACCATTCGCTAAGAAGCTATTACGAGCAAGCTGTAGTGCTTCATTAATTGCTGGTGCCTCTTGTCGCTCAGATTCACTTAAATAGACATTACGAGAAGACTTAGCTAAACCGTCCTCCTCACGTACAATCGGTACTACTCGCATTTCTAAAGGGAAATTAAAATCTCGTACCATTGTAGCGATAATAGCAACCTGCTGTGCGTCCTTTTGTCCGAAATATGCTCTTGTCGGCTGTGCTAGATGAAATAGTTTTGACACAACCTGTAAAACGCCATCAAAATGTCCTGGACGGCTGGCCCCGCAAAGAATGGTTGCCTGTTCACCCGCATGAATACGAATACCACCATCGTGAGGATACATTTCTTCAACACTTGGTGCGAAAATAATATCTACACCGACAGACTCTGCCAAGGCAGTATCCCGTGGCAAATCACGGGGATAGCTTTCAAAGTCTTCGTTTGGCCCAAATTGTGTTGGGTTTACAAATATACTCATCACGACTAAATCATTTTCGGCACGAGCTGTTTTTGCTAGCGTTAAATGGCCCTCATGTAAATACCCCATTGTTGGAACGAGTCCAATTGTTTTCTGAGCTTGCTTCGCTGCTTGGATTTCTATAGATAGCGCTTGGATAGTAGTTACGACTTTCATTACTTTACTCCCCCATATAGCTGATCCAATGCTTCCTCTTTCATCGTGAAGGAATGCTTCGGCGCAGGGAATGTACCAGCCTTTACCTCTTTCACGTAACTAGCAATTCCTTGGCTCGCTTCTCGGCCCATATCGGCGAACTGCTCTACAAATTTTGGTACATGATGTGAACCATAGCTTAGCATGTCATGATACACTAAAACTTGTCCATCTGCCTCTGCACCAGCACCAATCCCAACCGTTGGAATAATAAGATTAGCAGATACCATTTCTGTTAGCTGATGCGGAATACATTCTAAGACGACTGCACATGCTCCAGCCTCTTGACATTTTTTTGCATCTTCAATGAGTTTCGTTGCCTGTTCAGCTGTTTTACCTTGAACTTTGTATCCACCAAGCACGCCTGCTGATTGCGGTAATAAACCTAAGTGTGCTACTACCGGAATACCAGCTGACGTTAATTTACGAATGACTGGTAGAACATCTCCTGCACCCTCTAACTTTAGTGCATCTGCCCCTGTTTCCTGCATCATTGATACTGCAGTCTTCAACGTTTCGTGTACATCACCGTGGTATGAACCAAATGGCATATCAACAACAACAAACGTATCCTTAGCCCCGCGGCGCACTGCTTTTGCATGATGGACCATGTCTGCTACTGTTACTGGCATTGTAGAATCATAGCCTAGTACGACCATGCCTAGTGAATCTCCCACTAGAATCATATCTACGCCTGCATCCTCGGCAAATTTTGCAGCAGGATAATCATATGCAGTGAGCATAACGATTTTTTCACCTGCTGCCTTCATCTTTAAAAAATCTGAAGTTGTTTTCATTTTGTAGTCCTCCTTTTTTAAGGGAAGAAAACAGAAAAACCCCTCTGTTCCAAAATGGACAGAAGGGTAGTGTTTCGTTCGTTATCAAAAATTACCTCTTGTTGATTGGAGGCAATAACTTAATAAAGGGATACGGAAACAAATCTCTTTGAGAGAATTGCCCATTCCAATGAATCAAGTTATATTTTTGAACGCTTGTTTTCTTCCGTCCCTGTCATTAAAAGATCAAGGCAGATATTTATTGTAAATAGGTCTTACGTTTTGAAGGTGCCGTTCACAAAAGGATACTGCCCTTCAGCACATACTATAACAGATTTTCCTAGTAATCTTCAAATATTATTTTCTAATAATTCCCCTACATCTTCACCTTTCACCAGATAATTGGTTCATCACCAAAATTTGTGGATGACATTTGTTAAAACGTATGCCATATAGGTTGATCTTCGTTCCGACTGGGCGACTCCTTGGGG